>JAJECB010000175.1 GCA_022822245.1 Gammaproteobacteria bacterium | reverse complement strand
GAACGTGCAGGGTGCGCATGCCGCGCAGGAGCAGCCACGCTTCGAACGCGCCGAGCACCCCGCCGGTCAGGGTGCGGGCGAGCTTCACCTCCTCCCAGCGCTCGCCGGCGGACCGGGTCGCGAGCACCCCGGCCATCACGTCGCTGTGCCCGGCGAGGTACTTGGTCCCCGAGTGGAAGACCACGTCCGCTCCGAGGTCGAGCGCGCGCAGGGTCACCGCCGGAGTCACGGTTGCGTCGACCCCGAGGACCGCCCCCGCCGCGTGCGCTGCCGCCGCCGCGGCGCGAACGTCGATCACGTCCCAGGTCGGGTTCACCAGGGGCTCGATCCAGACCACCGAGGTATCGCCGGCCTCCACCGCCGCCTCGAGCGCGCCGGGCGCGGTGGCGTCGAAGAACGCGACCTCCACCCCCCGGCGCTCGGCGAGCCGGCGAAGCCAGTCCGCCGTCCCGTGGTACATCACCCGCGGCGCGACGATCCGCTCCCCGGCGCGCACCGTCTCGAAGAAGGCCGCGACGCCGGCGAGCCCCGAGGCGAAGACGAGCGCGTCCTCCGCCCCTTCGAGCCTCGCGAGGACCTTCTCGACCTCCGCGCTGGTCGGGTTCGCGTTCCGGCTGTAGCCGAAGCCGCCCAGCTCGTAGCGCCGGTTGCGCGCGAAAGTCGTCGCGGGATGGATCGGCGGCACGATGGCGCCGGTCTCCCGATCGACGAAGTGCCCGCCCTGGGCGAGCAGGGTGTCGAGGGAGGGTTCGTTCTCGTTCATGGGGTGGTTCGATCAGCCGTTGATTGATGTGCCGAGTGCGCGTCGACGGCCGCTCGCGCGGCTCGCCGGGAGAGGCGGCGCACGGTCAGGCGATGTCGGTCGGGAACGCGCGCACCGGGTCCTGGCCGTCCCACGTCTCGGCGGCGGCCCGGATGTGCTCGAAGAGCCTCCGCTTGGCCCCGCCGACGTCCGAGAGCTCGATGACCGAGCCGGGGTGCGCCGCGGAGTCGAAGTAGGCGAAGGGGCCGTAGTCGCCGATCCGCCCCTCGTGCCCGATCGTGAATCCCGCCTCGAGAGCGCGCGCGCGGTCGGCGTCGAAGTCCTCGGTCCAGTATGCGATGTGCTGGAGACCCTCGTGCCCCGCGTCCAGGAACTCGCGGTAGAGGCTCGGCGCGTCGTTTCGCTGCTGAATCAGCTCGAGCTGGAGGGGCCCCGAGTTGGCGAGCGCAATCGAGAGGTGGATCTCGTACGGCCGGCCCCGGTGCTCGAAGTGGTGAATCGGGGCGCGCTCGGTGTAGAACCAGGGGCCGACCCCGGACACCCCGCTCCAGTGCGCCATCGCCGCCTCGATGTCGCGAACCACGTACCCGTTCTGGCGGACCGGCCCGAAGATGCGGCTCATGTCCTAAGATCCCCGTTTCCGCTCGCACCGCGCCGGACTCTACCATGCAGCGCGCGGTCGAAATCGCGAATCCAGGCACGGGAAAGGACTGACGCGGCCATGACGAATCGCGTCCTCCTTCCCGGACTGTTCGTGGTCCTGTGGTCCACCGGGTACGTGGTGGTCCGGCTCACGATGCCGGACGCGGGACCGGTCCGGTTTCTCGCCTGGCGGTTCGGGGTGGCGGCGATCCTGCTCGCGGTGGCCGCGGTCATGGTTCGCGCCCCGTGGGCGACTCGAACCATCGACTATGGGCACCTCGCGGTCGTCGGGCTGCTCGTCCACGGCATCGGGCTCGGCGGGGTGTGGGTCGCGCTCGACCTCGGGGTGGAGGCGGGTGTCGCCGCGCTCGTGATGGGGACCCAGCCCCTCATCACCGCCGCCCTCGCGGTCGGC
Source organism: Gammaproteobacteria bacterium (assembly GCA_022822245.1). The sequence goes on along the minus strand of JAJECB010000175.1, from coordinate 22,610 downwards.
CTCATCGGGGAGCGGATCGACCGGCGGATGGCCGTGGGTCTCGCGCTCGGCTTTCTCGGGGTCACCCTCGTCATCCACCACAAGCTCGTGGGGGTGGGGAACCCGGCCGGCCTCGCCGCGGCGGTGATCGCGGTGGTGGGGATGACCCTCGGCGTGCTCTACCAGAAGCGGCGCTGCGCCCACATCGACCTCGTGACCGGCAACACGGTGCAGCTCGCGTTCGCGGGCCTTGCCTGCCTCCTCGTCGCGTGGTGGATCGACGACCGGCCCGTCGAGTGGACGCTCCGGATCTACGCCGTGCTCGGCTGGTCGGTGCTCGTGCTCTCGATCGCCGCGACCCTCCTCCTCTACCGCCTGCTTCGCCGGGGCGACGCCTCGCGGGTCTCGAGCCTCCTCTACCTCGTGCCCCCGGTGACCGCCCTCATGGCGTGGGCCGTCTTCCGGGAGACCCTCGCCCCGCTCGCCATCGCCGGCATGGCCCTCACCGTGGTGGGCGTCGCCCTCGTCGCGGCGGGCCCCGCCTCGCCCGGAAAGGAGACCGCGAGAACGCGGTAGGTCTTCGTCCCTGTCGGTCGATGGGCCGACGCGGGGGCGGGAGAGATCTCCGAAGCTGTGTCGAGGGCCGGTGGTCCTCCGCGGAGTCCGCCCCCGTTCGTCCTCTCGGCAGATTCCACCGTCGGGATCAGGTGCCGACCTTGGCGAGCACGTCCGCGCGCAGGAACTTCTCGATGACGAGCATGAACGCGACCGAGGGGACGAGGAGGATGAGGGCGGTAATCGAGGCGATCTGGTAGTTCCCCTCCATGCTCGCGGTGAAGAGGAGGAGGGGCATGGTGGTGATGTCGGGCACCCCGACGAAGAAGGTGCCGGTGAACTCGTCGAGGGAGATGAGAAAGACGAAGATGGCGCTTGCGAGGATCCCCGGGAGGGCGAGGGGCAGGGTCACGGTGCGGAACGCCTGGAAGGCGCTCGCGCCCAGGTTGCGGGCCGCTTCCTCGAGCTCCCGATCCACCGCCGCGAAGGCGGCGGTCGCGATCCACACCGCGAACACGAGCCCCTGGATGGTGTGGACCAGCATGACCCCCGCGTGGGTCCCGTTCAGCCCGAACTTGTAGAAGATGTGGGCGATGTTCATGTGCACCGCCACCGACGGGAACGCCTGCGGCAGCAGGAACAGGAGCAGGAAGAAGCTCCGCCACGGGAGGCGACCTCGCCCGAGGGCGAGCCCGGCCGGGATCGCGATGACGAGGCTCGCGACCACCGTCGCGAGGGCGATGAGGACGGAGTTGACGAGGGACTCCATCGCGTTCCCCTGCGGGCGGAAGACCCGCTCCCAGAACGAGAAGCCCCACTCGACGGGGAGCTTGTGGGGGAAGTACCAGGCTTCCGCGACCGCCCAGAGGAGCATGTTGGCGATGGGTCCGAAGATGGCGAACGCGAGGAGGCCGAGGACCACCGCCCGGAGCACGGCCGCGAGCGCGGACCGGGGCGCGCCGAGGAGCGCGGACCGGGGGATCACGAGGGCGCCCCTCCCTCGCGGATCCCCTGGCGGAGATAGACCCAGGCGATGATCGCGGTCATCGCGTAGGAGATGAAGCCGAGGGCGTTCGCCACCGGATAGTCGCCGTAGGAGTTGATGCGCCAGGCCATGTCGACGGTGAGCATGGTCGGGGTCTGCGCGTTGATCATGAGCGGCACCGAGAGCACCGACATCATCACCACGTAGGAGAGGATGAGGGCGACCATGAGGGTGGTCGCGATCTGCGGGACCACGATCTCGAGGAGCACGCGCACCCGCCCCGCCCCGAGGTTTCGGGCCGCCTCCATGGTCGAGCGGTCGAGCGAGGCCATCGCCCCCGCGACGAGGAGGGCCGCGAACGGGGTCTGCTTCCACACGAAGGTGATGACGATCCCCCGCCAGTCGAGGAAGCTCGTCGTGCTGAGGGGATCGAGGACCCCGCTGCCGACCAGCATGTTGTTCATCATTCCGTTCTTGGCGAGGAAGGTGCGCATGAGCTGGCCCGCGACCACGAACGGGATGAAGAGCGGCCACCGGTAGAGCCAGCGAAGGACCGCCACCGCGACCCGGTTCTCGCCGAGGGTGAGGTAGCCGCCGATCGCGATCGAGAGGACCCCGATGATGAGCGTCGCGAGGGTGACGATGACGACCGTGAACCAGATGTCGAGGGAGTAGAAGTCGAACGCCTTGGTGAAGTTGGCGAGCGACCATCCGCCGGTCTTCTCGTCGAGGAACGCCCAGACGAGGGAGTAGCCGAGGGGGTAGAGGAAGAGCAGGCCGACGGTGACGAGGGCGGGCGCGATCAGCAGCAGGCTGCCGAGGTGAGCGTGCGGGTTGCGGGAGGTGCGGTTCGTCTTCGTCGCGGCGGGTCCGGGGGAACGGGGGCGTCGAGGGCGCGCCGGCTCACGATAGCCGAGGCGGAGTCGCCCCGGCAAGGTGCCGGGGCGGAGCGTGGCGTGCTTCGGCCGTGGCCCGCCGGCCCGGGGGCAGGCCCCTCTTTCCGCGGATCGTGCGATCCGCTCCGGAAGGGACCCGCCTCGGGCCGGCTGCGCCGTGCTACTGGAATCGGTGTGCCGGCGTCATCTTGGCCGTTGAGTCCGGTCATCCGCGAGCCGCTTGGGAGCGCGGCTTCCAGCCAGGGCGAGCCGAATGTCCGCCGGCCCGGGGGCAGGCCCCTCTTTCCGCGGATCGTGCAATCCGCTCCGGAAGGAACCTGCCTCGGGCCGGCTGCGCCGTGGACTTGTTCGGGCCGGGAGGGCTCCTAGTTCGTGACCTTCTGCTCGTAGGCTTCCTTGATGTCCGCGAAGAACGGGCCGAGCGGGAACGGCCGGCCCTTCTCGGCGAGGTCCGCCGGCGTCACGTCGCTGAAGATCTTCGCCCACACCGCCGGGTCGAGCGAATCCTGGACGTGCTCCGCGTCGATCCCCGGGTACCAGTTGAAGCGGTTCACGATGCCCTCGGCCTGGACCATGGGGCTCGTCGCGAGCTCGATGAACTTCTTCGCCGCCTCGCGGTTCGCCGCCTTGGCCGGGATCGCGTAGTAGTAGGGCTGCCCCGGCATGCCGGGACCGAGCACGAGGAGCTTCATGTTCGGGGGCACGCGGCCGTCCGCCTGCCAGGTGTAGAACATGTCGACCCATACCGGGCCCATGACGATCTCGCCGCGGTTCAGCATGTCGAGGGTCCCGGCGTTGCCGGGGGTGAAGGTGATGTGCTCGTTGAACGCCTTGAGGTCGGCGAGGGCGCCGTCCCAGGTGTCCTTGAGGGCGGGGTCGTAGGGGCCGTTGATGACCTGGTCGGTGTTGCCCCCGTAGGTGTAGACCCATCCGACCACGAACGCGACGCCGGACATCCCGTTCTTGATGCCGTTGTAGCCGAACTGCTTCGGATGCGCCTCGACCCACGCGCGAAGCTCGTCATAGGTCCCGGGCGGGTCCGACACGAGCTCGGGGAAGTAGGCGAGGGCGGTCTGGCTGTGGAACATCGGCATGACGTACCCGCCGACGTCGGTGCCGAGCGCCATCTCCGCGGTGTCGCGGGTGACGAGGGCGCCGGTCGAGATCTCGGCGCGGTACTGCGAGAGGAGCCCTGCCTCCACCATCTCCCCCGTCTTCTTCTGGTTGGTGGCGATGACGTCGGTGTCCCAGGCGTCGTTGTCAGCTTGCGCCTCGAGCTTCTCCTTGATCTTCTGCGAGCCCGCGTCACCGGGGCCGGTGCCGACGACCCGGACCTTCCACCCCGGGTTCTGCTCCTCGAAGAGGGGGCCGAGGTAGTCGGTCACGTAGTCGACCATGTTCTGCGAGCCGCCGCTCGCGACGTTGAGGACGTTGTCCGCGTTCGCGCTGCCGGCGACGAGGCCGGCGGCGAGGGCGGCGGCGGCGGCCGTGCGGCCGGGCCGGAACGATTCGAGAGCGTTCATCGGGTGTTCTCCTTTGCAAGGGCTGGGGTGGATGGAGCCCGGCCTCGCGCCGCCGCATCGGAGGCGGCGGCGGGGCGGAGCTCCGTTTCGTGGTGAGAGTCCGGGTGCGGGCCGGCGTCCGGGTCCGGCTCGAACAGGTTGAGCGCCCCGGCCGGAACGCAGATCGCGACCGTCCGGTCGGCGGCGATGCGCCGGGGGTGGTCGACCAGGAACTCGTGCTCGCCGACCCGCACCGAGTGCCGGTAGTTGTTTCCGAGGTAGCTCTGTCGGGTGACCGTTCCCGAGAGGGCGAGATGCGCCTCGGGGAGGCGGTCGGTCTCGACGAGGGCCGCCGCCTCGCTCCGGAAGCGGGCCACCATGGGGCCGCCGCCGCCGCGGCCGGCCGGGCAGTGGACGCCGCTCTCCTCGAGGGACGCGGCGAAGGGGAGGCGGGCCTCGGCCGCGAGGTGCGGACCGGAGACGAGCACCGCCCCGTTCTCGCGCCGCACGTTCACCGGGTACGCGTTCTCCGCCCCCATGAAGGCGGCGACGAATGCCGACGCCGGGCGCTGGTAGACCTCCTCCGGGGTGCCGACCTGGGCGATCCGCCCCGCGTCGAGGATCACCATGCGATCCGCCATGGACATCGCCTCCTCGCGGTCGTGGGTCACGAGGATGGTGGTGAGGCCGAGGCGCTGCTGGAGGCTCCGCACCTCGTGGCGCATGTTCTGACGGATCCGCGCGTCGAGGTTCGAGAGCGGCTCGTCGAGGAGGAGGATGGGGGGGTCGATGGCGAGGGCGCGGGCGAGGGCGACCCGCTGGCGCTGTCCTCCGGAGAGGCGGGTCACGTTGCGCCGCTCGAGGCCCTCGAGCCCGACGAGGGCGACGAGCTCCCGGACCCGCTCCGCGATGCGGGCCTTCGGCCACCTCCGGAGGCGCAGCCCGTAGCCGATGTTCTGGGCCGTGTTCATGTGCGGCCACAGGGCGTAGGACTGGAACATCATCGCCATGTTCCGCCGCTCGGGCGGGAGCGCCCCGACCGGCTCCCCGCCGACCTCGATGCGCCCGGCGGCGACGGGGATGAATCCCGCGAGGGCGCGAAGGAGCGTCGTCTTGCCGCAGCCGGAGGCCCCGAGGAGGGCGATGAACTCGCCTGGGGAGACGGTCAGATCGATGCCGTGGAGAACCGCCACGTCGCCGTAGGAGACGTCCAGGCTCTCGATTCGAATCGGCAGACCGTTCACGTGCCCCTCCTCCCGAGTCGGGAAAGCCCGTGCATCAGTCGGGCAACGGGCCAGCCGCCGGTACGAGCCCGACCGCGCACGCGTCCAAATCTAGGGTGCCGACATGACCTCCGCGTGTCAACGGCGGGGGGAGGCGGGACCGGCGGCGCGTCCTTCCGAGCCGGCCGCGGCGTTCGCGAGGATGGCGCGGTCCGCGGCGGTGAATTCGTCCTCGGCCGATGCCGGAGCGCTCAGTCGCGGACGGAGCGGCGGGCGCGTACCCGCTCCGGGATGGCGCGGTGCAGGTACCGGCCGTCGGCGAGGTCGCCGTGGAACGCGCCATCCTCGACCATGACCTTGCCGCGAAGGACGGTGGTGGCCGGCCACGCCGACACCTCCTGCCCCTCCCAGGGGGTGTAGTCGGACTCGTGGAGGTCTTCGTTGCGCACCGTGCGCGCCGCGCCCGGATCGAGCACCGTCACGTCCGCGTCCGCCCCGACCGCGAGCGCGCCCTTGCGCGGGTAGAGCCCCATCAGCTTCGCCGCATTGGTGGAGGTGAGGTCGACGAAGGTCTCGAGCGGCCAGCCCCGCTCGCTCACCATCTGGGTGTACATGACCGCGAGCCGCGGCTCCACGCCCGCGTTGCCGCCCGTCGTGTCGTCGATTCGCCGGCCCTGCACCTTGACCGCAAGGGTGCAGCAGATCTCGTCCGTCGCCACGGTATGGATCACGTCGTCGCGGAGCCCCGCCCAGAGGGCCCGCTGGTCCGCCTTCGACTTGAGGGACGGGTACGTGTGGTAGATCTGCCCGTTCGGGCGGCGGTAGTCCTCCGAGGTGAACATGAGGTACTGGTGCAGGGTCTCCCCGTAGATGGGGAAGCCCCGCGCCCGCGACTCGGCCACCGCCTCCACCCCGCTCGCCGCGCTCGTGTGCATCATGTAGAGCGCGGTGCCGGGCACGTTCTCGGCGAGCCGGATGACCCGCCGGAACGAGAGCTCCTCGGAGAGGGCGTTGTGCACCTCCGCCATGTTCTCGAACTCGGCCCGGTTCTCGGCGATGAGCTTGTCGTACATGTGCATGACGATGTCGTCGTCCTCGGCGTGGATGACCCCGAGGCCGCCGTGGGCGGCGATCACCTTGAAGATCTCCCAGATGTCGCCGAACCGGATCATCCGCCCGCGCCGGCTCGGGGTGATGTCGGTGGTGAAGATCTTGACCGTGGGATAGCCGGCGTCGATGAACCGGCCGAGCTCCTCCAGGCGCTCGGACGGGACCCGGTCGCGGAGCATGAGGTGGTAGGCGTAGTCGCAGTAGCACTGCCCGGCCCACGCCTCGTCGCGCTTCGCGACGGTCTCCGCGAGCGTCTCGCCGGGCTCCCAGGCGGCGAAGTCGATCATCGTGGTGGTGCCGCCGAAGAGGGCGGCCCGGCTCACCGTCGCGGGCGGCCCGGTGAGCTGCGCCTCGCCGCCGTCGATGGCGGGGATGTGCCACGCGCAGTGGACGTGCGGGTCGATCCCGCCCGGCATCACGATCTTCCCGCGCGCGTCGATGGTCCGGCCGGCGCCCGTGAGGCTCCCGAGCTCCGCCACCGCCGCGATGCGCCCGCCCCGGAGCCCCAAGTCGGCCTCGGTGACGCCGTGCGGGGTGACCACCCGGTCGCCCTGAATGATGAGGTCGTACATGTCCTTCCCTCTCTCCACGGATGGTGCCCCGACCTGGCCATTGTGACCGCTTCCGGGGCACGAGAGTGAGCTCTCCGCCGGTCCGCGTTCCGTGGGGCCGGCCGTGGCCGGGTCCGGAACCGTCGCCGCGGTCGAGGTCCGGACTTCGCTCCAGGCCGGGAACCCGGTAGGGCCGGCGGCCGGATCAGGGGTGCGGGCGCTTGAATCGCTCCGCGACTTCCCGAACCTCGGCGGCGAGCGCGTCCAGCAGCCGCTCGCACCAGGGGGCGGAGATGCCCTCCCCGATGAGGACGAGACGGCTTCGTCGGTCCGCGTCCGGCCAGCCGCCCGGGCGGGGCTCGACCGGCTCGAAAACGTGGCCGGCGCCGTTCACGGTGACCGGCCGGCCCGGCGCTTCCGCGATCTCGACGAACCCCTTGAGCCGGAGGAGCCGCGGGCCCGCGTGCTCGACGAGGGCGCGCAGGAACAGGCTGAGCGCGGCGCCCGGGATCGGGCCGCGCCGGACGAGGGCGAGGGTGTCGATCCCGTCCGCATGCCGGACGACGGGCTCCGTCGGCGGGGGCGGGCGGGCCTCGCGCGAGCGGCGGCGAAGGGGAAGGGGAAGGGCATCGGTCGGGTCGCCATCCGCAGCGGCGGCGCCGCCCGCCCCTCCACCCGCCCCGGCGCCCGCCCCGCCTCCGGCCCTCCCGCCGCGAGCCCGCCCCGCGGCCCGCACCCGGCCGAACTCGGCGGAGACCCGCTCGGCACCCGGGTTGAGGCGCCGCAGGCGCTCGTCGAGGGTGGCCGGGACCGTCCCGAGGTCCGTCTTGGTGGTGACGACGAGGTCGGCGGCGGCGACCTGCCGCGCCGCCTCCGGGTACCGGTCGAGGGCAACGTCTCCGCTCGTCGCGGCCACGCACGCGGTGATGCCGGCAAGCTCCATGCGCTCCGCGAGCGCCGGGTCGGCGACGAGGAGCGACTCGATCGGGGTCGGGTCCGCGAGCCCGCTCGTCTCGATGAGGATGCGGGAGAAGGGCGCGCACGCTCCCGCCGCCCGCCGCGCGACGAGATCGCCGAGGGTGCGGGCGAGGTCTCCGCGGACCGCGCAGCAAAGGCAGCCCCCTGCGAGCTCCACCACCGAGTCGTCGGCGGACTCGACGAGCAGGTGGTCGATGCCGATCGCGCCGAGCTCGTTGACCACGACCGCGGTGTCGCGAAGTCCCTCCGCGCGAAGCAGGCGGTTGAGCAGCGTCGTCTTGCCGCTTCCGAGGAACCCGGTGAGGACGAAGACGGGGATCCGTCCGTCCCCGCCTTCGGTCCCGTGCCGCGGGGCGGCGGTGCGGGTTTCCGATCCGTCTTCGTCCGCGGGCGGCGGGACGCTGATCCGGAGCCTTGCCGGCGTGAAGTTCGGGTCGAGGGCGAACCGCACCTCGCGGAGCAGCTCGAGCACCGAGGCGAGAGCCTCGCCGTCGAGCGTCCAGGCCGCCCGCCCCTCGTCCGCCCGGCGGAGCGGTTCGACGCGAAGGCGGTCGTCGCCTCCCCCCCGCCGCACCAGTACCGCGCCGTCGCCCGTCCGCTCCGCCCGTGCCTCGACCTTCCACTGGGCGAACGACGCGTCGAGGAGGGACACGAGATCGAATGACCGGGGGTTCGTTCCGTCGGGCATGGGCGGCTCCGGCGTGGCGCGCGCAGGTCAGGGTGCAGACCGTGCAAGATACCGTGTCATGGCCGGAGAGACGCGCCCAGGCGTCCCGGAACGCGCCCGGGCGCCTCGATCGGACGGTCCGCGGCTCTTCGCAATCGTCGCCGATGGGGTGCGATGGCGTGACCACGCCCTCGCCGGCTCCCCGGACATGATCGTGGGCCGGTTCGCGCGGCTCGAGGCGGCCGGAGTGGACGGCGTGCAGGTCAGCTTCTACGATTTCGGGCCGGACCTCGATCGCTTCGCCCGCACCGTGCTGCCGCTCATGCACGAGGCGGGCCTGCGGAATCCGGAGCCGGCCGGACACGACATGGGGAGCGCGGCGTGAAGAACGAGAGCATCGTCTACCTGAACGGCGAGTACGTGCCGAAGTCCGAGGCCATGGTCCCGGTGGAGGACCGGGGGTTCCTCTTCGGCGATGCGGTGTACGAGGCGACGCCGGCGTACGGCGGCGAGCCGTTCCTGCTCGACCGCCACCTCGCGCGGCTCTCGCGCGGCCTCGCGGCGCTTCGCATCGACTACGACGTGGGGGAGATGCCGGAGATCCATCGCGGGCTTCTCGCGGAGAACGGCCTCGACGATGCGCCCTTCGCCTTCGTCTACGTGCAGGTGACCCGGGGGGTCGCCCCGCGCGGCCACGCGTTCCCGCGCGAGCCGGTCCCGCCGACCGTGTTCGGGTTCGCGAACCCGGCCGTCCGCCCCCCGCGGAATCGGTGGGAGGAGGGCTATGCGGCGGTCACCGTGCCCGACCGGCGGTGGGGGCGGGTGGACGTCAAGGTGACCTCCCTCGTCGCGAACGTGCTCGCGCAGCAGGCGGCGGCCGACGCGGGGGTGGAGGACGCGATCCTCGTCCGCGACGGCATGGCGCTCGAGGGCACCCACAACAACTTCTTCGCGGTGTTCGACGGCGCCGTCACGACCTCGCCCGCCTCGAACTACATTCTGTACGGGATCACCCGGAGCTTCGTCCTGGAGCGGGCGGCCGCGCTCGGGATCCCGGTGGACGAGCGGGCAATCCCCGTCGAGGAGCTGCGCGAGGCCGACGAGGCCTTCTTTGCGGGGACGACGACCGAGATCCGCCCCACCGTGCAGGTGGACGGCCGTGCGGTGGGGACGGGCCGGGTCGGCCCGGTCACGAGGCGGCTGTACGACGACTTCGTGGCGGTGACGTCGGGCGGCGGGACAGCCGCCGCCGCTTGAAGTTGCGACCGGCCCGGCGCGGGCCGGCCGCGGTCAGTCGTCGCCGGCCGCGATGCCGGGGAGCTTCGGCACGACCGGCACCGAGGGCGCCTCGCACCCGGTGTCGCAGCACTGCCCGGGCTGGGCGGCCCGCGGGCCGGGTTGGGCGTCGGAATCGCCCTCGTCCGCCATGACCCCCCGGTCGATGAGCCGCTCGACGAGCGCCTTGCGGTCCGCGATGGGATAGCGGCGGTGGATCTCGCCCTTCATCGCTTCCGGGGAGCCGCCCCCGTGCAGGCTGATGACCGACATCCAGCCCCCCGCGTAGGAGGCGGTGATGTCCTCGATGAACCGGGCGACGGCCGCCCGCTTCTCGTAGGGCACGTCCGGGCGGCCGGTCAGCGCCTCGGCGAGGTCCGCCCCCGTCTCCGGGTTGTGGTCGTCCTCCGGGGTCGGAAGGGCGACGATGAGCCCGCCCGAGACGGTGTGGGCGAGGCGGTGCATGTCGTAGATCTTGGTCGAGAGGAGGAGCTTCCCGATGTTGGCGTAGACCGCTTCCGGCTCGGCCGCGCCGGAGGCGTCGATGGTGCCGTAGACCGAGGCGGCGACCCCGCACGCGTAGAAGCCCTCCACCACCTTGATGAGCTCGACCATCGTGTCCCGGAGGGGGGTGCTTCTCGCCGCGCAGAGCCCGTTCGCCTCGATCATGAGCGCCCCCGCGCCGATGAGGAGGTCGCCGAAGCCGGCGCGCGCGCCGATGCAGGTCTGGCGGTGGTGGGCCGCGTAGGTCTTGGTGAGGGGGTCGGCGAAGGCCCACTCCCCGCACAGGAAGACCCGCTCCCACGGCACGAACACCCGGTCGAAGATGCACACCCCCGTCGTCTGGCCGTACTTGCCGGAGAAGACCGCTCCCGATTCGCCGGGGCGTCCGGCCGGGCGGCTGACGACGGTGAGGCCGTCCGCGTCGATGGGAACCGCGCACGCGACCGCGAAGTCCGCGTCCGCCTCCAGCATGTTGCGGCCGGGGAGGCAGAGCAGGTGATGGACGTAGGGGGCGGAGGTGACGATCGCCTTCGTCCCGGAGACGACGATACCCCCCGGGCGGCGCTCGACCACCCGCAGGTAGGCGTCCGGGTTCGGTTGCTCGTGGGGGCGAAGGCTCCGGTCCCCCTTCGCGTCGGTCATCGCGATGCCGACGGTGAGGTCCTGCTCCTGGGCCTCGTGGAGGTAGTCGACGAAGCGCGCGTGGTAGTCGGTGCCGTGCTCGGCGTCGATCCGGTGGGTCAACTGGAAGACCGCGTTGAACCCGTCCATGGTGAGGTAGCGCATCGCGCAGCCGGTCTCCTGGCAGACGGCGCGGGTGTACTCGAGCTTCGCGAGGAGGTCGGAGGTGGTGCGGTTGACGTGGAGGAAGCGGTTGACGGTGGCGCCGCTCGTGTGCTGGGTGGCGGTCGCGATGGGGCGGTACTTCTCCGAGCGGGCATAGTCGTAGGTGACCCCCACCGCGTTGACGCCGGGGGCGAGGCGCGGGTCGTCGGGCACGCTCTCGACCCGGCTCCCCTGCACGAAGACGCGCGGTCGGTACGCCCGCAACGACTCCCGGTAGTCCGACGACGACATCAGCATCGGTCACTCTCCCCTCGTCGATCGCGTCTCTCGCCCGAAGCGCGCGCAATGGTACCAGCGCACTGGAATCGGACTCATATCCATGGCTTGACGAACGCGTAATCCGACAACACGGGATCCGTGCGTTCCGTCAGTCATGGATACAAGCTCCATTAGAATCGACCATCGCCGGTCGTCAGCCCTCATCGCCATCGCATCGCGCCGGTCGCGCCCCGAAACCCCGAGGACCTCGCCCATGCCGCTCTTCCGATCCCTCCTCTTCGCCCCCGGCAACCATCCCCGCAAGGTGGAGAAGTGCCTCGGCCTCGACGCCGACGTGGTGATCCTCGACCTCGAGGACGCCGTCGCGATCGCGGAGAAGGCGGCGACCCGGAGCGTCGTCGTCGACGCGCTCGCGAACCGGCCTCACCGGGCGCGGGGCTACGTGCGGGTGAACGCGGTCGACACCCCCTTCTGCTGGGGGGACCTCCAGGCCGTGGTCACGCCGGGGGTGGACGGGATCGTGCTCCCGAAGCTCGAGTCGGCCTCGGACCTGCGCACCGTGGACTGGGTGGTCTCGCAGCTCGAGCGCGAGCGCGGGATGGAGGCGGGCGGCTTCGACATCCTCCCCATCATCGAGACGGGGAAGGGGGTGGCGGCGGTCGCCTCCATCTGCGGGGCGGGGACCCGGGTTCGCCGCCTCTCGTTCGGGGCGGGGGACTACACTCTCGACATGGGGCTTCGCTGGACGGACGGGGAGCGCGAGCTCGACCAGGCGCGGTCCGCGATCGCGCTCGCGAGCCGGGCGGCGGGGATCGAGCCGCCGATCGACACCGTCTTCATTCACATCGGCCGGCTCGATTCGCTGCGGCGCTCCGCCGAGCTCGCGCGGGACTTCGGTTTCCAGGGCAAGCTCTGCATCCATCCCGAGCAGGTGGGGCCGGTGAACGAGGCGTTCTCGCCGACCGGGGAGGAGGTCGCGCAGGCCCACCGCTACCTCGAGGCGTTCCGCGAGGCGGAGGCGCAGGGCTCGGCCTCGATCCAGGTGGACGGCTACTTCATCGACTATCCGATCGTGGAGAAGGCCCGGCGGGTCATCGATCTCGCGGCGGCCATCGAGCACGCCGCCGGAGGAGGAGCATGATGGACGCGAACGAGTTTCGAGCCGCGGCGACGGGCGCGGGGGCGGAAGCGAGGCCGCCGGCGGAGCTGAGCCTCGCCCTCGCGGCGCTCTGGCATCTCGCACGCGACGAGTGGGACGCGGCCCACGGGTGCGCCCAGAGCGACGGCGGCCGGGACGGATGCTGGGTGCACGCCCACCTCCACCGGGTGGAGGGGGATCTCGCGAACGCGGGCTACTGGTATCGGCGGGCGAACCTGCCGGCTTCGGAGGCGCCCCTCGATGATGAGTGGGAGGAGATCGCGGCCGCCCTCCTCGCCGCCGCGGCCGGCGACCCCTGACCGTTCGCCGGCCGCCTGGCGCCCGAGGCGGGCTCCGTCTCCATGCTTGCCGCACCATCGCGCCTCGACATGACCGCAAGCGGTTGAATCGGTGTCTTCGAGTCGCGTATCGTCGATCCGACCATCGCTTCCGCGTCACCCGACCGAGAGAAGGAAACGAAGATGAAGGTTTATTTCGCCCCCGGGTCGCGTGCGGTTCGCACCGTCTGGCTCCTGGAGGAAATCGGCAAGACCTATGACCTGGTGCGGTTCACGCTCGGCCAGAAGGAAATGCGTGGCCCCGAATACACCAGGATCAACCCGAACGGCCGCGTGCCGACCCTGGTCGACGGAGACACGACCATCACGGAGAGCACGGCCATCGCGCAGTATCTGGGCGCGAGGTACGCACCGGAGCTGATCCCCGGCCCGGACGCGGCGAATTTCGCCACCTACCTGCAATGGCTCCACTATGCGGAAGGCATGATCATGCCGCCAATCAACAACTACGTGGTCGAGACGATCCTGCTTCCTCCGGAGCGTCGAAACGACGAGATCGCCGCGCGCTCGTTGAAGCTGCTGAACCGGACGCTCGGCGCCGCCGAGGCACACATGGAGGGGCGGGATTTTCTCGCGGGCGACTTCACCATTGCGGACACGGTTACCGGTCATGCCGTCATCGTGTCGCGTCGTCTCGGTGCGGATTTCAGTCAATGTCCGAACCTTGCCGCCTATGCCGACCGGCTCGAAGCTCGGGACGCGTTCAAGGCCGCGGACTCGGCCTGACGAAGCGGAGACCGCTCCGGACTCTCCCGAATCCCGGCAACTCGTTCCGGCTCGATCCGGATCGCCGCGAAAATGGGGTCGGAGTGGGTCTTGCCGTTTCTCGGCCGGCTCGCGCCCCCGCGCCGGTAAACCCACTCCGACCCCATTTTCGCCGGTGCTCGGCGCCATCGGATCACCGCGTGGAGAGCGAGGGATTGGCCATGGATACGGAACGCCCCCATTGCCTGGTAATCGGTGTCGGCCCCGGTACCGGCCTTGCCTGCGTCCGCCGCTTTGTCGATGAAGGCTACAAGGTTTCGATGATCGCGCGCCATGCAGGGCGGCTCGAGAGCTGGGCAAGGGAAATACCCCATACGATCGGATATCCGACCGATCTGACCGACTTTCCCGGTTCTCGTGCGGTGCTGGAGCGGATCAGGACGGAGCAGGGGCAACTCGGGGTCATCGTCTACAACGCGTCGCTCGCCACCCTGGGGCATTACAGCGAGCTCGTTACCGCGGACTTCGAGCGCAACTTCCGCGCCAACACGACGGGCCTGCTGGTCACCGCGCAGGTCTTCGGTCCGGGCATGGTCGAGGCAGGCGGCGGCTCGATCGTCATTACCGGCAACACCGGTGCCCGTCGCGGCATGCCGGGCTATGCCGGCTTCTCCCCGACAAAGGCGTCGCAAATGATCCTGGGCGAATGCCTCGCACGCGAGCTGGGACCGCGGAACGTGCACGTCGCCTACGTCATGATCGATGCGATGATCGACATGCCGATGGTTCGCAAGCGAATGCCGGATGAACCGGCGGAGCGCTTTGCCCAACCCGAAGACATCGCCGGCGAGGTGTTCCACATCGCCCATCAGCCGCGCTCGAGCTGGTCCTATCTGCACGAGATCCGGCCGTTCGGAGAAAAGTGGTAGCTCGATCGACGTTCCGGCGATGCCGGTGAACGGGAGACTCGAGCCGCTCGATGACCTCGCCGAGCGATCGCCCCAGGCGCGAGCGCGCCGACACCCGCGAGGGCGGCTCGTCGAGCTGCCCACCGAACTGGTTCACCGGCGGCGCCGATTCGTCCCACCGGACCGCCTGCCGGATCGGGGACCCGGAGACCCACGCGACATTGACGCGCACCGGTCCCGGCGCCACACTCCGCGCGAGCAAGCGAGCGGGTGAGTGGCGATGTTGCGCGGCCGCATCGCAAAGGGGGGCCGGGTGCTCGTGGTGAGAGGCTGGCGGTGAACGCGAGGACGCGGCCGCGGCCAGCCGCGGCGGGTGCGTTCCGCGGCGCGCCCTACGGGGGATACGGCGCGCGCCGCACCGACGGGCCCGACGAGGAGTTCGTTCGCGTCGGCCCCGGCACGCCGTGCGGAGAGTACCTGAGGCGCTTCTGGCATCCGGTAGGGCTGTCGGCGGAGCTCGCCGACCTGCCGGTGCCGCTCCGGCTCCTGGGCGAGGATCTGGTGCTGTTCCGCGACGGCGACGGACGGGTCGGGCTCGTGCACCGGCACTGCCCGCACCGCCGCGCGTCGCTGGAGTACGGTGTCTGCCAGCGGCGCGGGATCCGCTGCTGCTACCACGGCTGGCACTTCGACATCGACGGCACCCTGCTGGAGGCGCCGGGGCAGCCGCCCGAGGCGCAAGCGCGGCTGAAGCGCCGGGTTCGGCTCGGGGCGTACCCCGCCTTCGAGTACCAGGGGCTGGTATTCGCCTTCCTCGGCCCGCCCGAGGCGATGCCGGAGTTCCCCGTCTACGACACCTTCGAGCTCGCGGACATCGAGAGGGTGCCCTACCGTGCGCCGTTCCGGTGCAACTGGCTCCAGGTCCTCGACGCCATCCTCGATCCCGTCCACACGAGCTTCCTGCATTCCAGCATCAGCCGCGAGCAGTTCTCCGCCGGCTTCGGCGCGATCGGCCAGATGGACTTCTTCGAGCGGGGCGCGTGGCTGATGGGGACGAACACCCGCCGGGTGGGCGGCAACGTCTGGCTCCGGGTCAACGAGCTGGTGCTGCCGAACTTCACCCAGGCCGGGGCCGCGTTCGCCGCCGACGGCACGAAGCGGCGCCACTACGGGCGCACCTCCTTCGTGCGCTGGGTGGTGCCCGTCGACGACGAGAACACCGTGGCGTTGGCGTGGGCGTGCTTCGGCGAGCGGGGCGACCCGCCGGCGTGGAACACGCCCGAGGGGCCGGAGCTCATCGAGCAGGGCGAGGTCTTCGACCGCCCCTACGAGCAGCGCCAGCGCTTCCCGGGCGATGCGGAGGCGGTCGAGGGCATGGGCCGCGTCACCGTGCACGCCGATGAGCACCTTGCCCCGAGCGACAAGGGCGTCGCGCTCATGCGCCGGCGGCTGCGCGAGCAGATCCGCACCGTCGCGAACGGCGGAGAGCCCCTGCGGACGAGCGACATTGCGCCGAATCCGGTTCCGACCTACGGAGGCGATTCGGTGCTGGCGATCCCCCGCGCCGGCGAGGCGGACGAGTCCGAGTGCTTCAGCCGCCTCGCCCACGCATTCATGCAGATGCAGTTCGAAGCGGACGGGCTGGGCGAGGCCGAGCGGGTCGCGCATGTGACCGGGCGGCTCCGGGCGCTGGAGGCGAACGGCGGAGCTGCCGATGCATCCGGCCGATCGGCGGTGTGAGCCCGTGCGCGTCCACGTCAAGAACAACCACGCCTCGCCGGAGACGTTTCCGCCGACCCCGGAGGGCGAGGCGGTGTTCGCCATCACCCGCGAACGCTTCGCCGCCGCCGCGGCACGCTATCCCCATGTGGCGCGTCGTCTCGACGTGTTCATCGACTGGGACCTCGATCACTTCGAAAGCTCGATGCGCACCGCCGAGGTGCTGGTGACGTGGGATCTCCCCACCGCGAACCTTGCGCGGGTTGCGCCGAAGCTGCGCCTGATCCACATCATCGGCGCCGGGGTGGAGCACCTGTGCCCGATGGACTGGGTGCCCGAGGGCGTCACCGTCGTCAACAACCGTGGCGCGCACGCCGACAAGGCGGGCGAGTTCGGGCTGATGGCGGTGCTGATGCTTCACAACCGCCTCCCGGCCCTCATCGGCAATCAGCAGCGTGCGCGCTGGGAGTCGCTGTACTCGACGCCGATTGCGGGCAGGACGCTGCTCGTGATCGGGGTCGGCAGCATCGGCGCGGCGGTCGCGCGGCGTTGCGGGGCGCTCGGCATGCAGGTGATCGGGGTGACGCGGCACGGTCGGGCCCTCGATGGGGTCGCCGAGATGCACACCACCGAGCGCCTCGACGCCCTGCTCCCACGCGCGGACATCGTGTTCGTCGCGGTTCCGCTCACCCCCGAGACCCGCGGCCTGCTCGACGGGCGACGGCAGGCGCTGATGAAGCGCGGCGCCGGTGTGGTGAACGTGGGGCGAGCGGCGACGGTGGACTACGACGCGCTCGCCGCCCACCTTCGAAGCGGACGTTTCTCGGGCGCGGTGCTCGATGTGTTCGACCCCGAGCCGCTGCCTGCCGGCTCGCCCCTGTGGCGCGTCCCCAACCTCGTGGTCACCCCCCACGTCTCCGCCGACGACGGCGATTCCTACGTCGCGCTCACCCTGGAGCTCGTGTTCCGCAATCTCGAACGGCTTCTCGAAGCCAGGCCGCTCGTGAACGTGGTGCGCCCCGAGCTCGGGTACTGAGCCGGCGACGCGATGCGCGCCCGTGGCCGACCGTGACCGGCTCGCGATCGGAACTGACCTTCGATGGAACCTCACGATCCCGGTAATTCAGTCGTCGCTCGTCCCCGCGATCGCAGCTCCGATGTCCGGACCGTTCTGACGCGGTGCAAGCTCTTGCGATACGCATCACCGCGCCCAGTCGCGACAGAGTCAATGCCCGCGACACCCCGAAGTTTGCGAAACGCCACAAGAGCGATGCGCGCGACGCGGCGGCGATCGTGGAGGCGGCTCAGCGTCCGACGATGCGGTTCGTGGCGGTCAAGACGAAGCAGGCCCAGGCCCGCTCGATGGTGTTCCGCACGCGCGGGCTCCTGGTTCGCCAGCGCACCCAGACGGTCAATGCGATACGCGGTCCGGAAATCGAGGGGCACGCCGTCGAACCAGCTATCCCAGAGGGCTCTGACGGCCTGAATGAACTCGCGTATCTGTTTCGCCGCACCGTGCCAGGGCATGTTGAACCGACGGATGATGTGCGGCCTGATCTGCGAGCCCACGCCGAGGCGGAAGCGCCCCCCGAGTAGATGTTGAGATCCTGCGCGGCCACGGCGATGTTCATCGGGTTTCGCGCGAAGGCGACTGCAATGCTGGTGCCGAGCTCCAGCCGCTTGGTCTGGTCGGCGGCGAGCACCAGGGGCAAGAACGGGTCGCGGCTCGTCTCGGCGGTGTACGCCCGATCGAACCCGAGTTCCTCAAGCTGTCTCGCCTGCGCGGCAATCGGCGCGGTGCCGATTTGCTCGGCCGTGTCGAGCCAGGATCCGACTCTGAGTGAAGTGGGTATCGGTGACCTTCCGTCTTGCTCTTGGACTGGGGTTTTCGACAGATATTTGAATATCTTGCAGTTGTTGGTGCCCTCCATCAACCGCGAACCTGACCGCGAACCTGATTGCGCACCATCCTCTGCCCGGCCCCGCGCGGCTTCAGGGTCGCGGGCCTCCCTCCCGGGAGCGCCTGGTCAGTAGCCGCGCGCCCAGTCGATGACGTTCTCGAGGGGCTCGCCCGCCACGAAGCGGCGAAGGTTCTCGACGAAGAGGTCCGCGCCCCGGTGGCTGCTCACGTCGGCGGCGGCGGAGATGTGGGGGGTGAGCAAGACCCGCGGATCGCCCCACAGGCGCGGGTCGGGGGCGCGGTCGAACTCGCCGACGTAGACGTCGAGCGCGGCACCTCGAATCTTCCCCGCGGCGAGCGCGGCAACGAGCGCCTCCTCGTCGACGATCTCGCCGCGCGCGATGTTGACGAGTGCCGCCCCGTCCTTCATCGCCGCAAAGGCGTCGCGGCCGATGAGGTTCTCGGTCTCCGGGGTCCACTGGCAGCAGACCACCACGAAGTCGCTCTCCGCGAGCAGCTCGTGCAGCCCATCCGCGCCCCGAATCTCGATGAAGCCGGGGCTCGGCGGGGCGGGACCGCGCCTGGTGCCGACGACCCGCATCCCGAGCGCCGCGCAGAGCCGGCCGACCTCGCGCCCGATGCCGCCCGCCCCGACCACGCACACCGTCTTGCCGGCGAGCTGGACGGGGGCGTAGGCCGGTGCCCGGAACCGCCGCTCGGCACGCTCGGTCTCCGCGACCTGCAGGCCCTTCGCGAAGTGGAGGAGGCCGGCGACCGCGTACTCCGCGATCGGCAGGTTATGGGCGCGGCCGCGCGACGAGGTGACCGTCACGCCGGCATCCCAGAGGTCCCCCCGCCGCAGGTTCGACGCCCCCGCCGGGCGCTGGTGCACCCATTCGAGGTTCGGCGCCCGCGCCCCGATGTCGAGCGGGAAGGGGAAGCCGATGACGACGACCCTCGCCGCCGCGAGGAGCGCGTCGCGTTCCTCCCGCGTCCCGTGCCCGCGGGAACCTCGACCGAGGTAGCGCTCCGTGGTGAAGGCCGGCCACGTGTCCCGGATCTCCCCGTCGTACCACCCCGGCGCCATGGTGAGGGCGACCGACGGGTCGGCGGAACGAATCTCGTCCTGGATGGACGCCGGCAACGCGATGAGGGAGAGGATGGAGAGGCTCACGTTCGGTCCTTCCGGTGATCCGGCCGGCTCAGGCCGCGCCGCGGATGAAGTCGGCCGCCTTCTCCGCGATCATGATGGTCGGCGAGTTGGTGTTGCCGGAGGTGATGGTGGGCATGACGGAGGCGTCCGCCACCCGGAGCCCCTCGATGCCGTGCACCGAGAGGCGCTCGTCGACCGCCCCACCCGGCCCCATCCGGGCCGTGCCCACCGGGTGGAAGATGGTGGTGCCGATGTCGCCCGCCGCCCGCGCGAGCTCCTCGTCCGACTCGATCTCCACGCCGGGCAGGTGCTCGCGCGGCGCGTAGGGGGCGAGCGCGCGCGCCGCACAGATCCGCCGCGTGAGCCGGATCGCCTCCACCGCGACCTGCCGGTCTCCCGGCGTTGCCAGGTAGTTCGGCCGGATCTCGGGGCTCGCGAACGGATCCGGGCTCGTTGCGAGCACCGTGCCCCGGCTCTCCGGTCGGACGTTGCACACCGAGGCGGTGAACGCGGGAAACGGATGCAGCGGCTCGCCGAAGCGGTCGAGCGACAGGGGCTGCACGTGGTACTGGAGGTTCGCGGTCTCTCGCGACGGGTCGGACTTCGCGAAGAGGCCGAGCTGGCTCGGGGCCATGGTGAGAGGTCCCCGCCGGAAGAGGAGGTACTCGAGGGCCATGCGCACGCGGGCGGTGAGCCGGCCGGACCACTCGTTGAGGGTGCGGATGTTGCTCACCCGGAAGATGAGGCGGAGCTGGAGGTGGTCCTGGAGGTTCTCGCCGACCGCGGGAAGGTCGTGGACGACGGGGATCCCCGCCGCCTGGAGCCGCGCCCCGCCCCCGATTCCGCTCACCTGCATGAGGTGCGGCGAGCCGATCGCCCCCGCCGCGAGCACGACCTCCCGCGTCGCCCGGAACGCGACGTCCGCGCCCGCCACCCGGGCCTCGATCCCGGTCGCCCGCCGGTCGCCGTTCCGCCCCTCGAGCACGATCCGCCGCGCCCGCGCGTGGGTGACGATGTCGAGGTTCGCCCGCCCCCGCACCGGGCGCAGGAACCCGCGCGCGGTGTTCCAGCGCGTCCCGGCGCGCTGGTTCACCTGGAAGTAGCTCGACCCCTCGTTGTCGCCGCGGTTGAAGTCGTCGATCTTCGCGATCCCGACCTCCGCCGCCGCCTCCCGGAACGCGTCGAGCAGCTCCCAGGATATCCGCGGGTGCTCGACCCGCCACTCGCCCCCCGCCCCGTGCATCTCGTCCCCGCCGTCGACGTGGTCCTCGGAGCGCTTGAAGTAGGGCAGCACGTCCTCCCAGCTCCAGCCCGCGTTCCCAAGCTGGCGCCACTGGTCGTAGTCGCGGGCCTGGCCGCGCATGTAGATCATCCCGTTGATGGACGAGCAGCCGCCGAGCCCGAGCCCCCGGGGATAGGGGAGGGCGCGCCCGTTGAGCCCCGGTTCCGCCTCGGTCTTCAGGCACCAGTCGGTGCGGGGGTTGTTCATCGTGTAGAGGTAGCCGATGGGGATGCGGATCCAGAAGTAGTTGTCCTTGCCTCCGGCCTCGAGCAGCGCAACCCGCACCCCGGGGTCCGCGGAGAGCCGGTTGGCGAGCACGCACCCGGCCGAGCCGGCGCCGACGATGATGTAGTCGTAGTCGGTCAACGTCCGTCCTCCGGCATCCGTGTTCGGTGCAGGCCCGATGGATTCCCGCCTTCGCGGGAATGACGGTCAGGCGCGGCCACCGCATCGGAGTCGATGGCATCATTCCCGCCTTCGCGGGAATGACGGTCAGGCGCGGCCATCGCATCGGAGTCGATGGCATCATTCCCGCCTTCGCGGGAATGATGACAATATCGCTTGTCCGTCATTCCCGCGAAGGCGGGAATCCATTGAGTTGTCGCGGGCATTGCCAACTGAGCTCGTGCGCCGAGAACGGATGCGAGTCCGGCATCGCGCCGGTCAGGCCGCGGCCGCCTCGTCGATCGCCGCGCCGCGCATCGCCACCTCGCGGGCCAGCATCTCGACCGCGTCGCCGAGGCCGACAACCCTCTGGTCGCGACTGCCGAGGCGGCGCACCGACACCTCCCGGCGTTCCACTTCCCGCTTGCCCACCGCGAGGATGACCGGCACCTTCGCGTGGGAGTGCTCCCGCACCTTGTACGAGATCTTCTCGTTGCGGGCGTCGATCTCCGCGTGCAGTCCCCGCGCCCCCAGCGCGCCCGCCACCTCGCCCGCGTACGTGTCGGCATCCGATGTAATGGTGCACACCATGGCGTGCCGGGGCGCGAGCCACAGCGGCAGGTGCCCCGCGTAGTGCTCGACGAGGATCCCCGTGAAGCGCTCGATGGAGCCGAGCATGGCGCGATGCAGCATCACCGGCACGTGGCGCTCGCCATCCTCGCCGACGTAGGTCGCCCCGAGCCGGCCGGGCAGGTTGAAGTCGACCTGCACCGTGCCGCACTGCCAGTCGCGGCCGATGGCATCGCGCAGCACGAACTCGAGCTTCGGGCCGTTGAACGCGCCCTCGCCGGGGTTGTGGGTGTACGTGAGGCCGGTCGAGTCGATCGCCACCCGGAGCGCGGCTTCCGCCTTGTCCCAGACTTCGTCCGCGCCCACCCGGGTGTCGGGCCGGTCGGCGAACTTGATGCGCACGTCCTCGAAGCCGAAGTCGCGGTAGATGGACAGGATGAGATCGCACATCGCGATCGATTCCTGCGTGATCTGGTCCGTGGTGCAGAACACGTGCGCGTCGTCCTGGGTGAACGCGCGCACCCGCATCAGGCCGTGCAGGGCGCCGGACGGTTCGTAGCGGTGCACCTTGCCGAACTCCGCGATGCGCATCGGCAGGCTGCGATGGCTCCTCACCGGGCCGTTCCTGAAGATCTGCACATGCCCCGGGCAGTTCATGGGCTTGAGCGCGAAGACCCGGCCGTCCTCGGTCTGTGACGTGAACATGTTCTCGCGGAACGCCTCCCAGTGCCCGGACGCCTCCCACAGGCTGCGGTCCATGATCTCCGGCGTGTTCACCTCCACGTAGCCGGCAGCGGTCTGGCGCTCGCGGATGTAGCGGATGAGCGACTGAAAGAGCCGCTGGCCGTTCGGGTGCCAGAACACCGCCCCGGGGGACTCGTCCTGGAAGTGGAAGAGATCCATCTCGCGCCCGAGCCGGCGATGGTCGCGCCGCTCGGCCTCCTCCAGCATGTGGAGGTACGCCTTGAGCTGCTTCTCGTTCGCCCAGGCGGTGCCGTAGACGCGCTGGAGCATCTCGTTGTTCGAGTCGCCGCGCCAGAACGCGCCGGAGATGCGCATCAGCCTGAACGCCTTGCCGAGCTTGCCGGTGGAGGGAAGGTGCGGGCCGCGGCAGAGATCGAGCCACTCGCCCTGGCGGTACAGGGAGACGGGCTCGTCGATCGGGATGCCCTCGATGATCTCGGCCTTGTACTCCTCGCCCC
>JAJECB010000343.1 GCA_022822245.1 Gammaproteobacteria bacterium | reverse complement strand
CGCGGTCGGCGCCTATCTCGAGGCCCACATCGAGCAGGGACCCATCCTCGAGGCCGAGAAGAAGACGGTGGGGGTGGTGACCGGGGCGCAAGGACAGCGCTGGTACGAGATCACGGTCACCGGCATGGAGGCCCACGCCGGACCCACCCCGATGCACCGGCGGCGCGACGCGCTCGTCGGCGCTTCGCGCATGGTGGACAAGGTGAACCGGATCGGGCTCGCGCACCAGCCGAACGCGTGCTCCACGGTGGGCATGCTGGACGTGTCCCCGAACTCCCGCAATACCATCCCGGGGCGAGTCTTCTTCACGGTGGATTTCCGTCACCCGGTCGAGGAGACCCTCGCGCAGATGGACGCGGACTTGAGGGCGGTGTGCGAGTCGATCGCGGGCGAGATCGGGCTCGAGGTCGATCTCCAGCAGATCTGGCACTTCCCCGCGACGCCGTTCGACCCGCGCTGCGTCGCCGCGGTCCGCGAGTCGGCCGAGGCGGGCGGCTTCGAGCACATGGACATCGTGAGCGGCGCCGGGCACGATGCCTGCTACGTCGCACAGGTCGCTCCGACCGGGATGATCTTCGTGCCCTGCGAGGACGGGATCAGCCACAACGAGATCGAGAACGCGGAGCCGGGCGATCTCGCGGCCGGGTGTCAGACCCTGCTCGACGCCATGGTCCGGCTCAGCGCGGCGGATTGACCGCGCGCGCCGCCGCCGGCCGGGCCGGAGCGCATACGGTGAAGTGGCGGGAGGAAACGCGGCGTTGGTGGTGAATCGCCTTCCGGTTCAGCGCTCGCGCAACGGATCGGGCAACGAATGAGGTAGTCTTGCCGCCCGGTTGAACCGTGGACGGCGGCGGGCGGAGCGCCCGCGACGGAGGAGAGCATGCGTCTCGAAGGAAAGACAGCGATCGTGACCGGGGGCGGCGCCGGCTTCGGTGAGGGGATCTGCCGGCGCTTCGCGGCCGAGGGCGCCCGGGTGGTCGTCAACGACGTGAACGAGCAGGACGGGCGCCGGGTGGCCGACGCAATCGGCGAGGCGGGGGGCGAAGCCTCCTTCGTGTACGCGGACGTGTCGAGCGACGCGGACACCGGGCGCCTCGTCGGCGAGGCCGTCGAGCGGTACGGCGGGCTCGACATCATGGTCAACAACGCGGGCGTGCCGCAGCGAAACCAGCCGATGGAGAACGTCACCGAGGACGAGTTCGACCGGATCTTCGCGGTCAACGTCAAGGCGATCTACTGGTCGGCGAAGCACACCGTGCCGCTCATGCGCGAGGCGGGCGGCGGGTGCATCATCCACACCGCGTCCACCGCCGCCCTCAGCCCGCGGCCCGGGCTCGTCTGGTACAACGGCTCGAAGGGCGCCGTGAACACCATCACCCAGTCGATGGCGGTCGAGCTCGCGCCGGATCGGATCCGGGTGAACGCGGTGTGCCCGGTGGCGGGCGAGACCCAGATGCTCGGGGAGTTCCTGGGCGGCGAGGTGACCCCCGAGATGCACGCGAAGTTCATGAGCACGGTGCCGCTCGGGCGGCTCAGCCAGCCCGCGGACATCGCGAACGCGGTCCTCTTCCTCGCCTCGGAAGATGCGGAGTTCCTGACCGGAGTGTGCCTGCCGGTGGACGGCGGGCGGACCATCTGACTGAAGAGCAAACCTTGCCAGGGAAGAAGGAGAGCATGAACCGAATCGATCTGGACGGTCGCCGCGCCGTCGTCACCGGAGGCGCGCAGGGCATCGGGCGGGCCATCGCGGAACGGCTTCTCGCCTCGGGAGCGACGGTCACCCTGTGGGACCGCGACCCCGGCGAGCTCGAATCCACCCGGCGGGCCCTCGGTTCGGGCACCGGTGGAGCGGTCGTGGACGTCACCGATCCGGAGTCCGTCGAGCGTGCGGCGGCGGCGACGATCGAGACCGCCGGAGGCATCGACATCCTCGTCAACAACGCGGGGGTCGCCGGTCCCAACGCCACCACCTGGGAGTACCCCGTCGGCGAGTGGCGGCAGGTCATCGAGATCGACCTGAACGGCGTCTTCTACTGCTGTCGCGCGGTGGTGCCGCACATGATCGAGCGCGGGTACGGGCGCATCGTGAACATCGCCTCGATCGCCGGAAAGGAGGGCAACCCCAACGCGAGCGCGTACAGCGCCGCGAAGGCGGGGGTCATCGGGCTCACCAAGTCGCTCGGGAAGGAGCTGGCCGACCGCGACATCGCGGTGAACTGCATCACCCCGGCGGCGGCCCGGACACGGATCTTCGAGCAGATCACCCAGGCCCACATCGACTACATGCTCTCGAAGATCCCGCGCGGCCGGTTCGTGCTCGTGGAAGAGCTCGCCGCCCTCGTGGCGTGGCTCGTCTCCGAGGAGAACTCGTTCACGACCGGGGCGGTCTTCGACGCGAGCGGGGGGCGGGCGACGTATTAGCGCACGCCGGCAGAGCCGGGACCCCCGCCGGAAACTGGATCGACGGGCCGGGAGGGCCGACACGATGGCGACTATACACAAGGGCATCAATCAGCTCTGCGCGGAAGCGGAGGCGGAGATCGAGACCTGGACGGTCGAGGACGCGCTCCGCCGCCACGGCGACGACGACGTGGTCTTCGTCGATATCCGCGACGTGCGCGAGCTCTGGCGCGAGGGCGCCATTCCGGGGGCGGTGCACGCGCCGCGCGGGATGCTCGAGTTCTGGGTGGATCCGGAGAGTCCCTACGCCCGCGACGTGTTCCAGTCCGGCAAGCGCTTCATGTTCTTCTGCGCGGGAGGTCTTCGCTCCGCCCTCGCCGCCAAGGCGGTGCAGGACATGGGCCTTGCCCCGGTATGTCACCTCGCGGGCGGGTACGGGGCCTGGAAGAAGGCGGGCGGCGCGGTGGAGGCGAAGGAGCCGAAGCTGCCGTCGACGGGCGGCTAGGCCGCCCGCCCCCTCTCGCCCCGCCCTTCATCCGCGCGGCCGGCCGCGGCGACCCCGGTCCGGCTCGTCCGCGTCCGTTCCGGCCTGACCGCCGCCGTCCGCCACCGTGCACTGGGAGGTCCCCGAGCCCCTTGCCACGGGCGAGGTCCGCACCGCCGACGGGAGCCTCGTCGTCCTCCGGCGCCACGGCAATCCGGACGGCCCGCGCCTCGTCCTCAGCCACGGCAACGGGCTCGCCATCGACCTCTACTACCCGTTCTGGTCCGCGCTCACGGATCGGTTCGACCTCATCGTCCACGACTTCCGGAGCCACGGCTGGAATCCCCGCGCTCCCCTCGGGAGCCACCACTTCCCGACCTTCGTCTGGGACAACGAGCACGTGGTCCGGGGGATCGACCGGCACTTCGGAGCGAAACCGAAGGTCGGGGTGTTCCACTCGATGTCGGCCCTCACCGCGCTCTACCAGGCGCTTCGCACCGGGCCCCGGTTCGCGGCTCTCGTTCTCTTCGACCCGCCCCTGTCGCCCCGGAACGGCGATCGGCTCGAGAGCGAATACCTCGAGCGCGAGAATGAGCTCTCTGCCCGCACCCGGCGCCGGCAGGAGCGCTTCGAGACGCGCCAGGCGTTCGCGGAGACGGTGCGCGGGGCCTCCGTCTTCAATGGCCTCCTTCCCGGCGTGCCGGAGCTCTACGCGCAGGCGACGCTCCGTCCCGCCGCGGACGGCCGCGGCTACGAGCTCTGCTGCCCGCGGGAGCACGAGGCCCAGGTCTTCGAGACCTACCTGGATTCGACCTTCGAGCTCGCGATGGGGAGCTTTCCCTGCCCGCTCAAGATCATCGGGGGCGATCCGACCGGCCCCGGCGCCTTCGTGCCGAGCATCGTGCTCCGGGACGTCGCCACGCGTTGCGACCTCGACTACGACTACGTGCCGGGCGCGTCGCACTTCCTCCAGCTCGAGAAGCCCGCCGAGTGCGTCGCCATCATGCTCGACTTCCTGGAGCGCCACGGCCTCGCCTGATGCGTTCGGACACCGCTCCGGGACCGGCCGGGGTTCGCGAGC
>JAJECB010000265.1 GCA_022822245.1 Gammaproteobacteria bacterium | reverse complement strand
TATTTCACCGATGTTCGTCGCGAGGGCGCCAAGATGCTTGTGGTAGTGGGCCGCACGGACCGAAAGTCGCTGAAGGCGTAGTCGACACTACGGTGAAGCGGCTTGAGGGAGTACGGCCCGCTACCGCAAGCAGATTGGTGTCCGCAGCAGGACATCGGTGAAATATTGCGGCTAGTCACGTGTCGCGCCGAGCGCAGGCGCGGGCCCGCGCTCTTCGGCGGGCCGCGCCCGTACACGCTGCGCAGCGGCGATGAGCCCGGGCGGGCGGTGTTCGGCCCGCGAGACGTTCATCGTGCGCATTGCGGAGGGCGCCATGGCCCCGCGCGTGCACCGGGTGGGGGGAGCCCGGTCCGGGCGAGGGCCGCGCCATCAGGCGGCGAGGTAGTCCGGCATGGGGATGAGGCGCTTCCTGGTCCGCGTTGTACGAGACCTCGTCGAGGGGGATCAATCCACCTCGAAGTGGATGATCTCGGTGAAGTCGTACTTCCGGAAGTAACCCGCCCGATCATGGACGGTCATGTCCGCCATCCCCCAGATCCCGGGGGCCGAGCCGGGAGGCAGGGTGTGGGTGAAGGTATGCCACTTCCATGTCGTGGGATCGTCCCTGGCGAAAAGCTCACGTCCGTCGGCGGCGTAAACCCACTTGGAGTGATCGACGCCCTGCGGGTCTCGAAAGTTCAAGTATGCACGCCTGAAGCCCGAGACGTCATCCTTGGTCTGGAAGCGTAGCGTGATCACCGTCTCCCCGTTGGGCGCCTCCGGGTTGGTCGGCTCGGCGTCGATCTCGATCCGGTCGATCGCCACCCGAGGCGGCTCGGCATCGGGATTGGAGGTCACCACCTCGATGCGCTGCGCCTCCTCGTGCTGCTCGCCACGGGAGAGATCACCCGTGAAGGTCACTTCCCCCCTGTTTCTCGCCTCATCCCTCATGGCGATGTGGTCCAGAGAGTACGTCGAGGAAGGCATGTAGTCGGGCATCACGAAGTCCACCCGGCAAAGCCCTCTCGCAGGATCGTGGTTTCCGTACTCCGAGGTACTGTAAGTATCGGGAATCTCATCGTTCATGCTGGCGTAACAGCCCTGCGAGCGCAGCATGGCCTTTTCCTCCACGCGCCAGGTCGCACGAATGACCTGGATGCGATGCGTCTTCCCGCTGACGAGTGCCGAGCGCAGCCAATCGAATGCCAAGCGCAGTGCATGGTCCCAGGGTTGGGGGGGAGGATCCGCTGCCACCTCCACCAAGGAAGCGAGGCTGAGTGCGGCGGTGTCCGCGACGTACCGGGGCGGCGTGATGTCTTCCAGAGGATTGTCCACGTAGAGCTTCCAGCCGAAGTCATTGACTCGTTCGAAACGCCGGTTGCCGGCCGCGTCCTGAATCACTATCTGACCCGGGAGCCAGTAGCCGGCCTTGGCGTACCTGCTCAGGGTGTGGCTGCCTCTGAGCACGACACCCTGCGACGGGGACCCGCCGGGCTCGTCCTGGGGGCGAAAATAGATATCAAAATAAGTGCCGGCATCACTGAAGACGCGGGTCCGCGCCCATTCCAGGGTGCCACCCAACGCATGCAGCTCGAGCTCGATGCTTATGGTCTTGTCGGCTTCCGGCGCACCCTCCACCCTGATGTCGACACGGCGTATCTTTCCCGGGAAAACGTAGTCGGGAAACAGGTTGTACACCTCGAAGGTGAGGTCCTCTCGAATCTGCGAGAGGTAGAGGTTCCCCTGCATGATCCGGTCGCGGACGAACTCGTACTTGTCGATGGCACGCGACTTCAGCTTGTCGGGGTTGACAACGAAGTGCGCAATGGACTCCGCCATGTCCTCGTCCGGGTTCATGGCGTGCGCGTGTGCGGACACGAACGCCGTCTGCCTGGTCGTGTACCACCCGCTCGGACTGCTGGCGTCGCGGTACCAGCCGCCGAGCTCGATCCAGTCCTCTTTCAGGCGATCGTCGAAGAGATGCGCCCAGAGGAAGTGCGCCTTCTCATGGATGATGAGGCGGTGCATGTGCTGCACCGACCCCGACCGGAACGCCGAGTCCATGAACTCGACGTAGCCGTGCTCCGGCCAGGCAACCGCCGGCGCTTGCGGGTAGTGGGGGTGTCGCATACCGTCGAGCCGGCGCACGAGGGTGTGAAAGCCCGCCACCTTGTGCATGCCCCGCGGCATCTCCTCCAGCATGTTGATGAGCGCGACGATCTCCTCGGCGTGGAAGGGCTGGAAGCGGGCCGCCGTCTCGTGTCCGGTCGGCGCGGTGAGCGCGTAGTAGTCATTCACGCGCGTAGTCAGCCCGAAACGCTCCTGCAGTATCTTCTCGTACGCGGCTTCGTTCCGGCCGTGGTCGGTCACGAAACGCACCACCGCGTGGTGCAGGCGCTGCGAGAACCAGATCCCCCGCTTGCCGTCGACGCTTGCGACGCGGGGGCGGGCGTTGACGAAGGCCGCTTCCGATACCACGACGCTTCGGCTGCCGTCTTCATGGCGGGTGATGGCGATGTCGTGCTCGATGTACTCCGGGGTCAGCAGCCACCGGCTCGGTGGATGCGTCTGCGGCACTGCCTTCATGGTCTCGAGCAGGCGATAGGCGTGCTCCTGCGACCATGAACCCCCGTCCGAGTCGACGAGCAGCACGTGGTAATCGCGGCGCAGGCGAACGGACGACGAATCATCGGCAACCTCGACCGGCGCGCCCAGGAACTCGATCCGGGGGGGCTGGTTGACGTGCGCCGCGTAATCGTGGCCGGCGACGCTCTGGTCTTCCTCCCAGTGAAAGACGAAAGGACTGGTGGCCAGGCGCTCGAGGTGGAAGGGCTCTGCTTCACCGGAGGCGGGAATCCCGACGACACGCGCCGGAGGGGTCTCGTAGCCACTGGCGCGTACCTCGATCGCGTACTCCCCGGCCGCCAGGCCATGGAATGCGAAACGGCCGCTCGAATCCGGACGCGCCGTGCGCAGCGTGCCCTGGGAGCTCAGCAGCACCTCCACGTCTTCGAAGGCGCCGTCGTGACCGGTCACCCGGCCCCGGTAGGCGGCCCCGAGCACCGCCGGCGAAGTCGAGAGGTTGCTCATGCCCCCCGTGGAGTTCTGCAACAGACTCATCACCAGGAGCGGGCGCTCGGCGGAGACCGAGAGCCGCCACTTGCCCGTCCCGTCCCCGAAGCGGCCGTCGAGACCCTCGCCGCCCTTCTCGAGCTGCTGCGCGCTGAGCATGCGTGCCGTTCCCGCCGCCAGGGTGAGACGCACCTCTCCCCCCGGCGCCGGAGCGCCGAGATCATCCCACCCTTCGATCACGGCCTCGGCGTCGTGCCGACCGGGATTGACCAGGCGCAAGAGGCTCCGCCGGGCGCGATTGCTCCCGGAATTGAAGAGCGGCACGTGGTAGCGCATCGACGCCTCTTCGGGCGCCACCTCGTGCATGCTGCCCAGCGAAGCCTCCGTCTGGACGTAGGCGAGAGGCTCGATATCCAGATCCGTGTCCAGTTCCAGCCGCCAGTTGCCGCGACCCTCCCCCACGCCCCCGGACAGCCCTTTCGAGCTATCTCCCCGTTCCAGGTCCCGGGAGCTGAACTGGCTCGCCTGCTTCGCACCGAGCGAGAGGGAGACGGGGCCAAAGCGCCCGCCGGAATCGTCGATGGCATGGATGCGCACCGTGCCGGCACGATCGGAGCGGTTGACGATCCGCACGATCCCCTGCTGGCTCGCGTGGGAAGCCGGCGGGACCAGCGGGAGGCTGCGCGCGCCGGGCGACGCGCCGAGCGACAGGTTGGCGATGCCTCCGGTGGAACTCTGCAACAGATTCATCACCTGGAGTGGCCGATCGGCGGAAACCCGGAGCTGCCACTTGCCCGGCCCCTTCCCGAAGCGGCCATCGAGCTCGGGGCTGCCCTTCTCGAGCTGCTGCGCGGTCAGGGTGCGCGCCGTTCCCGCCGCCACGCTGAGGCGCACCGCTCCCCTCGGCGGAGGATCGCCACGCGCATCCCGCCCCTCGATCACGACCTCCGCGTCGTGCTCGCCGGGATTGACCAGGCGCAGGCGGCTTTGCCGGAAGCGATTGCTCCCGGGATTGAAGATCGGCACACGGTAGCGCATCGGCGCCTCCTCGGGCGCCACGTCGTGCATGCTGACGAGGGAAGTGTCCGTGCGAACGTAGGCGAGAGGCTCGATATCCAGATCCGTGTCGAGCTCCAGACGCCAGTTGCCGCGACCCTCCCCCACGCCCCCGGACAGCCCCTTCGACGCGTTGCCTTCTTCCAGGTCCCCGGAGCTGAGCCAGCTTGCCTGCTTCGCATCCAGCGAGAGGGACACCGGACCGAAGCGCTCGCCCGAATCGTCGATGGCGTGGATGCGCACCGTGCCGGCACGTTCCGAGCGGTTGATGATCCGCACGACCCCCTGCGCGCTCGAGTTGGAGGCCGGCGTGATCAGCGGGAGGTCGTGCTGGAACTGGGCATGCGCCACCTGACCCTGAATCAGCAGCAACGCGGCGATGGCCGGCACCGTGCCGCGCGCAATGGCCCGCCAGGTGCTCGACCTCGTCGAGCCCATGAACCCTCGCGAGGCCTCGCTTCGAACCTGCTGCCAGGTACGCCAGAGGCCGGCGAGTCGGTCAGCGCGGTCTCCGAGCGCTCGGAGCCGATGGCGGTGACGGCGATCACGGCGGTGCTGGAGTGGGCGCGGATCGCGAAATTCCGCACCGAACAACAACTCGACGAACTCCTGCCCTGGGCTCATACCCCTGCTTCCCCTTGATCCCATAGCCTCGCAGGCACCTGCACCCTTGGAGGCGATCGCTGTCGGGCGGCCAGCCCCTCGCCTCGACCGGTATCTGCGCCGGGCGCCGGACTCCATTCCGGCTTGACGTCAAGGGTGGTTTGCGCCCGCAGCGTTTACTTATTGTACGCTTACTTTATATGTTTGCGATGGCTATATTCTCCAGTAACACGATAGATTGACTCGAAGGGGATGCGGTCGGCGGCGCTCTGTGGCATTCCGAGGCGATGAAAGGTTCCACGGGACGGGCTCCGGCGTCCCTCCCTCGCGCCGCAGCGCCGGGGGGTTCGCAGTCAGGGCGTCGCCTGGCGGCGGGTCCGAATCCGGGAGCGCGCCGGGCGCCGTCGCACCTGCTTCTTTCGTCTCCTCCCCGCGCTCGCCCTGTGCCTGCTCGCCGCCGTTCCCGCCCCGGCCCAGACCAACCTCGAGACCACCGTCTGGTCCACCGAACTCACGGTGTTGGCGGGAGAGTTTTTCTCGGGCTGCAGCGCCACTCAGGCAGTTGTCATAGGCCCTCGCTCGACGTACCTCACGGACGATGACTTCACCCATGAGGGGGTGATCTGCGAGATCGTGGCGCTGCGGATTGACCGGTCGATTGCGTTCCTGGACGAACAGGTAGAGGCCCGCGTCGCCATCATGGTACTTTCCCGGCTTGTTGATGGCGTCCACGAGCTTGGCGGTCAGCCGCTTCATTTTGTTCCCCCATGGATCTCGGAAGTGAGATCCCCCGTTTGTTCCCCCGGAAGGCATGAAATACGGTGCTACCGCGAGAAACGACGTGAGACACTAACTAGCTGTTATTGATAGACAATATTAGACGAATTGAGAAATCTTGAAACCCCTCATGAGCGTTCCTAGGGAGCGCCATTCTTTCTTTCCGCTTGCGGGTCTCCGGTCGAATCCGAAGTCTCACCCCGCAAGTCGCCCTCCTCGCCGATCGGCGATCGGCCAACACGGGAGTCGAGGTCAGACCTTGGCCGCGTAGCCCCCGTCGAGGTCGATCGTCTCCGCGGTGATGAACCGGCCGTCATCCGATGCGAGGAAGAGCGCGAGGTTCGCCGCATCTTCGGGATAGCCCGAGCGGTTCAGTAGCTGGCGCATGTCGAAATACGGCTTGATGGGATGCTCTCCTCCCATGTACGGGACGAGGATCTGGCCGGGGCGTATGCAGTTGATCCGGATGTTGTGGTGTCCGCCCTTGGCCGCGATGTAGCGGGTGAAGCCCTCGACTCCCGCCTTGGCCGCCGCATAGGCCGCGGGCGGCCCGATCGCGCCTCCGGCGTCGAACGAGCGCTTGTTGTGGGCGATGACCGCAGCGACCGACGAAACGTTGATGATGACGCCGCCCCCGGATTCGATCAGGTGGGGCCACACCGCCCGCGACATGTAGAACGTGCCGTAGAGGTTGACGCGAACCGTCGCATCGAAGGTGTCGTCCTCCTCGTCCGGGAACCGTCCTCCGAAACCGCGACCGGCGTTGTTCATGAGGACGTTGACGCCCCCGTAGGACGAGACCGTTTCGTCGACCGCGGCATTGACCGACCCGCTGTCCGTAACGTCGCAGCGGATGAAGGTCGCGTCACCGCCCTCACGGCGGATGTCCTCCTGGACTTCGAGGCCTTCGGGTTCCCTTCTCGCCATGATCGCGACCCTGGCGCCCTCGCGGGCAAAGCGACGGCACACCGCCGCCCCGATGCCGTCGTTGCCGCCGGTCACGATCGCGACCTTGCCTTCGAGTTTTCCTGCCATCTCGAGCTCCTGGGTTTGGGGGTTTGGACAACCGATGGCGAACCGACTCGAAACGCTGGGAGCCGACGCCACGAGCGGGTTGAATCACCGTAGTGCATCGAGCGACGCGTGCGCGGTCATCGCTGGCCGTTGCGGCAGAGGGGACGACCGTTGCGCCAAGCCCGCCCGGCTACGCGACGATGCGCTGGCCGATGATGTCGCCGGAGCCGACCCGGTGCTGAATCGTCGCCCCGCGATACTCCTTGATCTCGAGCTCGTGGAGGGCGTTGACGATCATGTACTGCGTCGGCAGGTCTTCCCAGCGAGCCCGATGGAAGGCGACCTCCCCCTCGCCCCGGAAGAACGCCTCGGGCGGCGCGGGGGGACCGGGGTCGGGAGTCAGCACCGCGTACTCGGCGTCCGCCTCTCCCCACGCGCCGGTCTTCGGCACGTACTTGTAGTGCAGCATGCCGCTCAACGTGTTGTCGCCGCGCGGGACGGGGGCCGGGACGGCGGTCTGCGGGTCCGCCTCCTCCATTCCGCGGAGCGTCACGTCGAGGAAGCGGAAACCGAGCCAGCTCGCGGTGCACCGGGTCTCGCCGCCGAACGCGACGGGCTCGGGCAGCTCGCACCAGATCTTCGAGGAGATCGAAAAGCGGAGCGGCGGCCGCCTCAAGGTAACCAAGAAGCACTGGAAGGGCCTATTCGGCGCCAAGGAGCTGCAGGGCGCGGTGGGAGACGGCGCCGTCGACATGGCCTGGTGCTCGCCGCTCTATACCCCGGCGGACAACCCGCTCCGCACCCTCCTCATCGGTGGCCCGTTCCTCGGCAAGTACGTCGATGTGCCGCCCCTCGCCTACACCCATCTCTACGATACCTGGGAACCCGCCGCGGACGACTTCCACAAGCACAACGTCGTGCTCCTCTACGTGCGTCCCGGTCCGCAGATGGGGATGGCGCTCATGGGGGACATCAGCTCGCCGGATGACCTCGTCGGGAAGAAGATCCGCGCCCACGGCGCGATCTTCAGCAAGGGTCTCAAGAACATGGGGGCGGTTCCGGTGCTGGTCGAGGCGTTCGACATCGAGCAGCAGATGCGGGCCGGCAACCTCGACGGAGCTTCCGAGACGGGAGGTCTCACCTGGGGGCGCTACCCGGAGAAGATCCCCGGCGTGACACTGGTCGATCCGCGGATCGGGCCCTATGGCGCGGGCCACATGATCATGAACAAGGACAAGTTCGAGAGCCTGCCCGCAGACCTGCAGAAGATGCTCGCCGACATGCGCTACGAGTGGGCAATCCTCGCCACCCGCTGGGTCGCGATGGACGCGGCGAGAACGAAGAAGCTGATCGAGGAGAACGACTACCCCCTCGTGACCTTCACCGACGAGCAGTTCGCCGCGTGGCGGGAGAAGATGAAGATCGACGACGTGTTTGCGGAGCTGGCCGAGGAGTACGAGGCGCGGGGCGTGCCCGCGAAGGAAGCGTTGAGCCGCTACACGGCAATCACCGCGCTCCTCGACAAGACGTCGGTCTATCCCAGCGTCGACATGGTGCCGGTCGTCCCGACGTACACCGAATAGGGAACAGGGACGGTCTCCTGGTCATCTCGTGACCCGTTGAGGTCGCCCAGCGTGCGAGAGCCGCCTTGAAGCTCGAGCACGCCGGGGTACGGGCACCCCGCCCGCCCCGTCCGGATCGCGGGCGGGGCGGGTTTCCCGGGCGGGCGTTCTCGATTCCGGCCGGCCGGCGGCAAACTTGAGAGCTTCCGCCTCCATTTCGCGGGCCGGCCGGTTCCTGGCCGCCATCGCCGCGGGCGTCGAACGCGCGAACCTCGTGCTGACCATCGTGGCTTCGGGCCTCATCGCGGTCGTTTCCGTCGGCACCCTGCTCGATGCCGGCGGCCGCTACTTCAGCCGGCCGATCACGGGTCTTTACGAGCTGAGCGTCCTGCTCTTCGTCGCGCTGACCTTCCTCGCGTTCGGCGTCGTACAGTGGACGAGAGGCAACATTGCGGTCGATGTCGCGGTGCGCCACCTTTCCCCGCAGGCCCGACGCATCCTCGACATCGTGACCCTGACGCTCGCTTTCATCCTGATCGCGATAGCGAGCCACGGCACGATCGTGCAGGCCGCAAAGTCATGGGCGATCCTCGAGTACGAGGCAGGCTACGCACAGTTTCCCCTGTATCCGTCGAAGACGGTCGTCGCGATCGGCTGCACCTACCTTGCATTCATCCTCCTCCTGCAGATCACTGGAAGGATTCTCGAGCTTCTCGGCGCTCCGTCCATCGAGCCGGAACGGGATGAAGACGAAATGGCGGTGTAGCGCCGGGGAAACCCCGGCTCGGAAGACGGGGCGGACGATCCGGGCGGGCTCCAACCGGTCTCGCCGGACTTCGGCTCCGCCCGGCCCGACGACGGGGAGATAGGAATTGGAAGCAACGCTGGTCGTCGGCCTCTTTCTCGCCCTGCTGATCCTGCTGGTGGTCAGGATGCCCATCGGCTTCGCGATGATGTTCATCGGCTTCGTCGGCTACACGATCCTGCTGGGATGGGACGTGGCCCTGCGGATCCTGCCGCGGATGCTCTTCGACCAGTCGGCCAAGTACGGCTTCATCATCCTGCCCCTTTTCATCATCTCCGGCGCCTGCGTCCTTCGAGCGGGGCTCGCCCGAAGCGCGTTCGAGTTCGCCCAGCGGTGCTTCGGGCACCTGCGCGGGGGCATGGCCCTCGCGACGGTGGGGGCCTGCGCCATGTTTGGAGCGTGCACCGGATCGAGCATCGTCACCTCGCTCACCGTCGGGCGCATCAGCATTCCCGAGATGAAGCGCTACGGCGTCTCCGATGCGCTCGCCACCGGGACGATTGCGGCCGCGGGCACGCTCGGCATGCTGATCCCCCCGAGCGCGATGCTGGTGCTGTACGGACTGCTGACCGATCTCTCGATCATCAAGCTGTTCATCGCCGGCCTCGTCCCCGGCATCGTCTCCGCCGCCATCTACATGGTCGGCATCCATCTCTACGCGCGAATCCGCCCCGAATCGGTGAGGGAGATGGCGCGCCGGTTCACCTGGACGGAGAGGCTCAAGTCCGCTCACCAGACCTGGGGGATATTCGCGCTCTTCGTCACCATCGTGGGCGGGATCTACACCGGGATCTTCACCGTGACCGAGGCGGCCGGCGCCGGCGCCGTCGTGGCGTTCGCGATGCTGATGACCAAGAGCGATCGCTGGGCCAACACCCGGGGGAGCTTCTACGAGGCGGCGAGGACCACCGCGGCGCTCTTCTTCATGCTGCTCGGGGCGATCGTCTTCAGCAACTTCATCCGCATGAGCGGGGTTGCGGTCGAGATCTCGGAGGCCATTCTCGCCTGGCCGCTCGGCCCGACCGGCACCCTCATCGTCATTCTCCTCCTCTTCGTCCCTCTCGGCATGATCATGGACCCGCTGTCCATGATGCTGCTCACGATGCCGGTGGTGCTGCCGGCCGTGGTGGCTCTCGGGCACGACCCGATCTGGTTCGGGATCATCCTCATCAAGATGTGCGAGCTCGCCAACATCACGCCCCCCATCGGCCTGCACGCGTTCGTGATCAAGGGGATCGCGCCACCCGGGGTACGGATCGAGTCGATCTTCAAGGGCTGCTCGATGTTCGTGGTGCTGGACGCGCTGACCATCGCCCTCCTCGTCGCCTACCCCGAGATCGTGATGTGGCTGCCCTCCACGATGGACTGACGCACGGCCGGGGACACGGCCGGGGGCGAGACCGGGCCCGGTCCGCCGGGACGATACTGACCGTCAGGGAAGAGTGAACGGGGGAGGCAGGCAAATGGGCGCGCCGAAGGTCCGTTTCTCCTGCTACGCCCCCGGACCGAATCCGAGAGAAGGCGCCGACTGGGCGGCGGGGGCGGAGAAGCTCGGCTTCGACTTCGTGTGGGCGGCCGACCACCTGACGGAGCTTCCTCCGGCGACGGCAGTCATGGACGCCTGGACCGTGCTCGCGGACATCGGCGCGAGGACGAAGACGGTGAGGCTCGCGACGGGCGTCATCGACGTTCAGCGGATCCACCCCGCCAAGGTCGCCAACCTGGTCGCGACCCTCGATCACCTGACGAACGGTCGCGCCGTACTGGGCATCGGGGCCGGCGAGGTCATGAACACCCGACCCTACGGGATGCCGTGGGAGCCGCCGGCGGTTCGGGTCGGCCGGCTGAAGGAATCACTGGAAGTGATGAAGCTCCTGTGGGGCTCCTCGATCGACGAGCCGGTCAGCTACTCCGGCGAGCACTACCGCCTCGAGAACGCCCATCTCGCCCTGCTGCCGGTCCAGAAACCCCATCCGCCCATCTACGTCGGCGCATTCACGGCGACGAGGATGTTCCGAATCATCGGCGAGATGGGTGATGGCTGGCTGCCGGGCACGCCGAACACGGAGGCAGCCTTCAAGCGAAAGGTCAAGGTGATTGGTGATGCGGCCGAGGGATCGGGTCGGAGCATGGATGAGATCGACATCATTGCGAGCGTTCCGTTCGCCGTGAGCGGAAGTCGTTCGGTGCGGGAGAAGGCGAAGGCGCGTCTGAAGCCGACCCTGGTCTACCACACGAGGCTCCTCAGGGACCTCGGCGTCGAGGTCGCAGCCGAATCTCCGAGGAAGGATCTCGAGTACCAGTACATCGAGCCCACCCGGCAGTGGGCGAACGAATTCAGCACCGCCGTCGAACGGCTCGAGGTCCCGGACGAAGCACTGGAGAGAGGGGTGGATGAGATGATGGCGGTGGGAACCCTCGAGCAATGCATCGAATCATTCGAGCGGTTCGTGAGCTGGGGTGCGACGAACATCAACCCGCGTCCCATCGTCGCGAACGAGGAGAGCTACGAGATCCTGTCCCGGGAGATCATTCCCTACTTCAAGTCGAAGGGCTGACGGATCCCGGCGCGTCCCGGTCTCGGCGCATCCCGGGGTCGCGGACATGCGTGCTCGGGAGCTCCGGGGCGTGGCGCGTCATCCGATCGCGAAGGGTTCGCTTGTCGATCTTTCCGGCGGCAAGGCGCGGAAGCGGCTCGTCCTGCAACCACACGTAGCGCGGCACCTTGAACCGGGCGAGGTGCCTCGCCACGTGCGCGCGAACCGCCTCCGCGTCGAGGTCGGCGCCGGCCCTCGGCATCACCACCACGGCCAGTTCCTCGCCCAGGCGTTCGTCGGGGACGCCGAAGGCGGCCGCCTCGAATACCGCCGGGTGCAGATACACCACGCGCTCGATCTCGGCCGAGTAGATGTTCTCGCCGCCCCGCAGCACCATGTCCTTCGCACGGTCGCGGATGTAGACGTAGCCCTCCTCGTCGATCTCGGCGATGTCGCCGGTGCGAAGCCACCCGGCGCGAATCGTCTCCGCCGTCGCCTCCGGCCGCTTCCAGTAGCAACGCATGTTCGTCACCGACTTGAGAACCAGCTCGCCCCGCTCACCCGGCGGTAGCTCGTTGCCGTCGTGGTCGATCACCTTGAGCTCGATGATCGGAGAGGGCCGGCCGCAGCTCTCCGGCCGTTCGACGAGACCCTCGTCCGCATTGGCCATTCCGCCGGCGTTGGTCTCGGTCATGCCCCAGCCGAACGTCCAGTGCCGTTCCGGCATCCGGTCCTGCAATCGCTCCACCATGCCGCCGGGATTCGGCGAGCCGCCGCCGGCCACCGCGACGAGGCTGCGAAGGTCCCGGGTCGCCAGGGAGGGTGAGTGCAGCAGCTCCCACGTCATCGTCGGCACCCCGAGAAACGCGGTGATGCGTTCGCGCTCGATGAGCTCCAGGGCCTGCTCCGGATCCCATCGGTTCATCATGACGACCTTGCGGCCGACGCCGAACGAGGGGAGGAGGCTGGCGTGGCTTCCGCCGACGTGGAACAGCGGGAACGCCATCAGGACCGACGGCTGGAACTCGGGACTCTCCTCGGGCTCCTCGAGCCTTCCGGTGGCGATTCCCACCGCGGCTTCGAACCCCCAGTTGGCAAGGGCGCTCAGCACCGCGCGATGGGTCGACAAGGCTCCCTTGGGAAAGCCGGTCGTGCCGGAGGAGAAGAGAATCGCGACATCGTCGGCGGGGGCCAGCTCGACATCCGGCATCGGGGCGCCCGCGGCCTCGAGCAGGAGCGCATCGAAGTC
Organism: Gammaproteobacteria bacterium; assembly: GCA_022822245.1. The sequence goes on along the minus strand of JAJECB010000265.1, from coordinate 17,299 downwards.
CGCGACGTCTTCCGGGGGTGGGCCTTCCCAGCGTGCGCCGATGCAGGAAACCTCCAGGGCAGGAAGGCGGCCGGCCAGCCGCTCGTGGCGCGGCCGATCCAGGAAGACGAGCCTCGCGCCGCAGTCCTTCAGGCCGTACTCGAGCTCCTCGCCGGACCACCAGCCGTTGAGGGAAACGCAGATGGCCCCGCACGAGGTGATTGCCATGAAGGCGATGACCCATTCCGGGCAATTCCGCATTCCGATGGCCACCCGGTCGCCCTTCTCGATGCCGTAGCGGTGAACGAGCTGGTGCGCGACGGAGGCCGCCCGCGCATGGACCTCGGCGTAAGTCAGGCGCGCGTCTTCGAATACCAGGAAGTCCTTGTCGCCATGGTCCCGCCGCGCCTCGTCGTAGATGTCTCGCAGCGTGGCCGGAAGGTTGCGAAAGACGCGGTACTCGACGCCGCCGATGGTCTCGGTGAGCAGCTCGTACTCGGCGCCGGGGGCGGTCAGGCTGGCGACGGCCTCGTCGTGGGTCGGACGACCCGCGGACGGCCGGGGTTTCGCTCCGCTCACGATTCGAACGTGACCCGGATCTCGCCCACGTCGCCGTACCGAACCACGGCCTCGGCCCCGGGCACCGCGGCCACCGGCTCGTGCGGGCTGCCGGTGGAGATGACCTGGCCGGCCCGAAAGCCGAGGCCGCGCCGCGAGAGCTCGTTTGCCGCCCAATGGAGCGCCGTGTAGAGCTCGGCCAAGCTGCAGCGCCTGTCGCCTTCCCAGGGCGGGCCGCCGGCGGGCTCGCCGTCCAGGTACAGGGTCACCGGCAGCGCGGCGAGATCGAGGGTCTGCCACCCGTCGAGCACCTCGCCGATCACGAAGGCGCCCGCACAGGCGTTGTCCGCGTTCCCGAGGAGCATCGGCAGATCGAAGGGATGCACCGCCCAGCGGGTATCCACCGCGTCGATGGTCATGACGATCTCGCTCACCGCGTCGCGTACCTCCGCCTCGGTGTATGGCGCGTCTCGCGGCGGCAGGTCCCGGCCGAGCCGGAAAGCGAACTCTCCCTCGATCATCGGGGCGTTTCGAAAGTCGGCGAGGCGGAAGCGGGCCGGACTCTCCCTCGTGAAGTCGCGGTACAGGCGCCCGAGAAACGGGGGATGACTCACCCCGAGGGACTGCATGGTGGCGCGGCTCGTGCCGCCGATCTTCCAGCCCACGAGTTCGTGGTCCAGCCGCTTATCCAGTGCGTCCTGGATCTGCCAGGCTTCCCGCAGGTCCGCGGGCCTCTGCTCCTCCACCACCAACGGGACGCTTCCTCCTTCTCGCCATGCCACCGCCAGCGCGCCGGCAATTTCGTCGATCCTGCTCTGGTTCATGCCTTCGGTCCCCTGCCGTGGAGTTGCATCTCACGTCGCGTCGCGTTCCCGACACCGCGCCTCGCGCCATCCTTCGCAACGTTACGGCGTTGGGGCCGTCGATGCCAGGGCCGGCGCCCGGGCCGCGATGTTTCGAAAACCCTCCGCCGCGGACACCAGGACGCCGGTGAGCCTTGGGCGTTAGTATCCACCCCTTCGTATCGAGAGGGGAGCGGTCCATGAATGTGGGGATGATCGGACTCGGAGGCATGGGCAAATCGATTGCCGAGTGCATATTGAACGCCGGATTCCCGCTCACGGTTGCCGATCTCCGCGAGGGGCCCGTGCGCGAGCTCGTGAATCTCGGGGCGAGGGCGGCAGGCTCTCCTCGCGAGGTCGCGGCCGCCTCGGACATCGTGGTCGTATCGCTTCCGTCCAACGAGGCGAGCGAGGAAGTGGCGCTCGGGGCGGACGGGGCCCTCGCGGGAGCGAAGCCCGGCGACATCTATATCGACACGAGCACCATCAGCCCCCGGGTCATCACTTCGATTGCCGAGCGGTTTTCGCAGGAGGGCGCCGAAGCCATGGACGCGCCCGTCAGCGGCGGCAGGGTCCAGAGGAAGGAAGGCACCCTGACCGTCATGGCGGGTGGCGAGGCGTCCACGGTGGCGAAGGCGATGCCCGTTCTCGAGGCATTCGGCGGCCGAATCTTTCACGTCGGTGGCGTCGGCGCGGGCGCCGCCACGAAGCTCACCAACAACCTGACCATGGCGTCCAACATGGTCGCCACCATGGAAGCCCTGGTGCTCGGCGCCAAGACGGGCCTCGACCTCGAGAAGCTCCGCGACGTGATCAGCGTGAGCAGCGGGGGCAGTCGGGTATTCGAGATGATGGTCGAGAACGTCCTGACCCGGAGCACCGAACCCCCGGCCGGATCCATCGCGATGATGGGGATGGCGACCATCATCAAGGACACGAAGCTCGCAACCGAGCTTGCCAGGGAGGCGTGCGTGCCCCTGTACCACGGGTCCGCGACCGCGCAGGCCTGGGCCGCGGGCGAGGCGCGCGGATGGGCCGAAAAGGAGCACTGGAGGCTGATGGAGCATTTCGAGGACCTGGCCGGCGTCAGGGTGCGCCCCCCCGGCCTGTAGCCGCGAGCGCCCGGTTGCCAGGGTCCTCGAATCGACCGCCTCGCGGCCGGCCATCCATGCAAATCGGACAATCGAGGCGTCGAGCTAGCGCCGGGCCAACCGAGTCGGATCCGTTCCACAGGCGTTCCCGCCGGGAGGCGATCCGGGCAATCAGGAGCCAGAACAATGAGACTCAACGGAAAGGTCGCAATCGTGACCGGGGCCGGGTCGGGAATCGGGCGGGCGAGCGCCGTCCTGTTTGCCCAGGAGGGTGCCTCGGTGGTGGCCTCCGACGTCAACGAGGAGCCGGGAGAAGAGACGGTCGCCGCGATCCGGCGCGAAGGAGGAGAGGCGTTCTTCGCGAAGGCCGACGTCTCCGATGCCCGCCAAGTGCAGGACATGGTGCGTTCGTGCATGGACCGGTACGCGGCCCTGGACGTGTTGTTCAACTGTGCCGCGGTCTCGCTCGTGGCGAAGGACTGCCCCGTCGGCAACCTGGACGAAGAGACCTGGAACACCACCATCGCCGTCAACCTCACCGGCACGTTCCTGTGCTGCAAGTACGCTGTTCCGATCATGGTCGAGAGCCGACGGGGATCGATCATCAACGTCATTTCCAGAGCCTGCTACGTCGGCAACGACCACCATGCGTACTCGGCGAGCAAGTCGGGAGTGCTCTCGTTGACGAAGAACATCGCGGTCTCGTACGCAGCCCACAACGTGCGCGCAAACGCGATCTCCCCCGGCGGAATCGACACCCCGATGAGCTTTCAGGTCCGCGATACGCCGGAAAAGGCGGAGGCCTACCTGCAAGGTCTCCCCCTCAACCGCTTGGCGGACCCGGTCGAGGTCTCCCGCCTCGCCCTGTACCTGGCATCGGATGAATCGCCCCATGTGACCGGCACTGTCATCCCCATCGACGCCGGGGCTTGCGCGCTATAGGCCGTCACCGCGCGGACCCGCCCCAGCTTCGGCTCGAACCGGTCCCGCCGCTCGTTCCTTCTTCGTTGACAGCCATTCGGGGATTTCGAAAAGTCGAGTCGTCGGGTTCGGCTCGCGGACGCGCTCCCGGCCTGCGGGGCCGGGCAGGACGAATCGATTCCGCGTATCTTCGCGCCGATCCTCAACGGCGGAGCAATCATGGACTACGAAGGCTACGAACGGATCCGGGTGGAACGCAGGGACCGAATCCTGACTCTCGCCCTCAACCGGCCCGACCACCTCAATGCCATCGACGACGAGATGCACGAGGAGCTGGCGCGAATCTTCCTGGATGTTCAGATCGACGACGAAGCCGACGTCATCGTCCTGACCGGAGCCGGCCGGGCATTCAGCGCCGGCGGCGACATGGCCTGGCTGCGCGAGCTCTCGACGGGTGGAACGCTTGCGTCGAGCGTCGTCGGTACAAAGCGCATGATCTTCGGCCTTCTCGACCTCGAGAAGCCGATCATCGCCCGCATTCCGGGGCCCTGCATCGGGCTCGGCGCCTCGTTGGCGCTGCTTTGCGACATCTCCTATGCCAGCGAGAACGCCCGGATCGGGGATCCGCACGTCAAGGTCGGCCTGGTCGCCGGGGACGGGGGGGTCGTCGCCTGGCCCCACCTCGTCGGCCACGCACGGGCCAAGGAGTACCTGATGACCGGTGACCTGCTGACGGCGGCCGAGGCGGAACGGATCGGGCTCATCAACCACGTCGTGCCCGAGGAAGAGCTGGACGCGCGGGTCTACGCCATGGCGGAGCGGCTCGCGAACGGCCCCACCCGGGCGATCCGCTGGACCAAGACGTCGATCAACATCGGCCTCAAGCGGTACGCGCACGGCGTCATGGACACCTGCCTCGGCTACGAGATGCTCACTTTCGCATCCAACGATCACCGCGAGGCCGTCGACGCGTTCGTGAACAAGCGAAGGCCCGAGTTCAAGGGCGACTGAAACTCCCGCCCGGAAAGAGCTTCGAGGGAGAACATCGGTGGGACGGCAGCCCGATACCCCGACGATGCCGGGCCCGTCCACGCGAGCCGCTTCCGGGCCTTCCTGCGGTCCGGGCGCGCTCACATACACTCTCGGCCCTGACGGGAGAGACCACCGGGGCGGGACCGAAACATGACGATGCAACGAACGCCGCTCCTCATCTGGCGGCTGCTCGACCGCGGGGCGTGGATCGCGCCCGATACCGAGATCGTGACCCTGACCGCGAACGGGAAGCATCGCCAGACCTACGCCGAAACCGCGGAGCGCGCGGCGGCGCTCGCGAACGGCCTCGCGGACTTCGGAATCGGGCTCGGCGACCGGGTCGCGACGTTCATGTGGAACGGCTGGCGGCACCTCGAGCTCTACCAGGCGGTCCCCTCGATGGGGGCGGTCCTGCACACCCTCAACATCCGCCTCGGGGCGGAGGATCTGAAGTACATCGTCAACCACGCGGCGGACCGGATCGTCTTCGTGGACGCGGACCTCGCGCCCCTCCTGGAACCGATCGCCGCCGATCTCCCCTCCGTCGAACGCTACGTCGTCTGCGGCGAGCCGGGGGGCGGCCCGTGGGAGTCCTCGCTCCCGAACGCGGTCGACTACGAGTCGTTCCTGAGCGGGTTCGGCGGGGAGTTCGCGTGGCCCGAGTTCGACGAGAACGCACCCCTCGGGCTGTGCTACACGAGCGGGACCACCGGCCACCCGAAGGGGGTGATGTACACCCATCGCTCGACCTACCTCCACACCATGTGCGAGGCGATGACGGACGTCATGAGCCTCTCCGGCACCGACTGCACCTGCGGCATCGTGCCCATGTTCCACGCGATGGGCTGGGGCCTGCCGTACACCGCGACCATGCTGGGCGCGAAGCAGGTCATGCCCCACCGCTTCATGACGCCGGACCGGCTCCTCGACCTCATGGTGTCGGAGTCGGTCACCATTTCGGCCGGGGTGCCCACGATCTGGCAGGGAGTGCGCGCACTGCTCGAGGCCGAGCCGGATCGATACGACCTCTCGAACGTCACGCGCCTTTGCTCCGGCGGCTCCGCCCCGCCCATCTCCCTCATCCGCTGGTTCTGGGACCGCTACCGCATCGAGATGATCCAGGGCTGGGGCATGACCGAGACGAACCCCATCGGGACGATCGCGCGGCGCGCCGGGAAGCACGCCCACCGCGACCTCGACGAGGAGGAGCGGTTCGCGAACGTCGGCAAGGCGGGCCTGCTGGCCCCGGGGCTCGAGATCGAGATCGTGGACGAGGACTTCCGCCCCCTGGCGCACGACGGGAAGTCGATCGGCGAGGTGCTCATTCGGGGGCCCTGGGTCTGCTCGGAGTACTACCGGGACCCGCAGCCGGACAAGTTCCACGACGGATGGCTCGTCACCGGCGACATCGGGGCCATCGACGGGGAGCGGTACCTCATCATCGCGGACCGCTCGAAGGACCTCGTGAAATCGGGGGGTGAATGGATCTCGTCGGTCGACCTCGAGAACCACATCGCGGGGCTCGATGGGGTCGCGCTCGCCGCCGTGGTGGCCCAGCCGCACCCGAGGTGGGACGAACGCCCCGTCGCGCTCGTGGTGCGCGCCCCGGGGGCGAAGGTGAGCGCGGGCGAGGTGAGGTGCCACTGCGCGGAGCGGTTTGCGAAGTGGCAGCTTCCCGACGACGTCCTCTTCCGTGACACGCTCCCACTCACCACTACCGGAAAGATCGACAAGAAGGCGGTTCGAGCCGGGCTCGCGGCGGAAGGCTACGTCCTGCCCGAGCTTCGTCCGGCCGCGCCGGCGGAGGCGGCTCGCGCGCCGGATCGCCCCGCGGGCTCCCCCTGACCCCGGCCCGCCGGCCAACTCACGGGCCGTCCCGTCGCGCGCCGTCCGGCTTCCTCGACCCTCGGCACGGCAATCGCCCCGCCCTCGCGGCCGACCGGGGGCGTCGGCAAATCCGGCCACCCTCGCGACGGACGGGATGCGGGGAGGATGGCGCGGGCGCGGCGTCGGCGCTGGTAGTATCGGCCACCACCCCGCAGCATCTGGCCGAGACCCTCCGCGATGACGACATCCAACGACATCCCCCTCATCGGCTACGCCGACCGGCTCTCGGCCGGCCCCGGCGAGACCGTCGAATTCAAGGTGAGCAGCCGCTCGGAGCGGCCCTTCGAGGCCCGCCTCGTCCGGGTGATCTGCGGGGATCCGAACCCGGAAGGACCCGGCGTCAAGGAGACTCCGGTCCCCTCGGACTTCGAGGGAAGCTGGCCGTCGCGCGCGCAGGACGCCCACCTCGGCTCCCATGCGCGGGTGCGGGCCGCCCGCCCGGAGGGCGCGGCGATGACGGTGGTCGCGACCGTCTGGCCGACCCGGCCCGAGGTCGAGGGGCAGGGGATCGTCTCGTGGCTCTCGGGGGACGGGCGGACCGGCGTCGCCCTGGTGCTCGACGGCCCGCGCGGCGCGGTCCTTCGCGCCGCCCCGGCGGGGGGCGGCGGAGCCGTGGAGGAGATCGCGGTGGGGAAACCGCTCCGGCCGCGCGCCTGGTACCGGGTGTGGGCGAGCGTCGACACCGACTCGGGGACGTTGACGGTGGGCCAGGCGTCTCTCGACGGGTGCGCGGTGGTGGACGACGCGGGCACCGCCCGGCGGCGGGCGGACGGGCCGCTCTCCCCTGCCGGCGCGGGAGAGGGCCTCTTCATCGCAGCCCTCGGAGGCGATCCCGTCGGCGGTCACTTCAACGGCAAGATCGAGCGGCCCTACATCGTTGGGACAGGCCCCGGCGGGGCTGGCTCGCCGCCGCCGCGCGAGCCGGACCCCACCGCCCCGCTCATCGCCGACTGGGACTTCTCCTCCGAGATCCCGAGCCAGCGGGTGGTCGACGGCGGACCGAACGGATGGCACGGCGAGCTCGTCAACCTCCCCGCCCGCGCGATGAAGGGCTCGGTCTGGACCGGCGAGGAGCACTGCTGGCGCCACGCCCCCGGGCAGTACGGGGCCATCCACTTCCACGACGACGACCTCCACGACTGCGGCTGGGAGACCGATTTCTCGTTCACGGTCCCGGGCGACCTCCCGAGCGGCGCCTACGCGGCGCGGCTTCGCTGCGGGGAGCACGAGGACATGATTCCCTTCTTCGTGCGTCCGCGAACCGGCTCCCCGAGCTCGGGGACGGCGATCTGCGTGCTCGTGCCGACCTTCACCTACACCGTGTACGGGAACTACTCGCGGGGGCTCACCAACGACGAGTACCGGGCGCGGGCACGAGCGTGGGGGGCGCGCGAGTTGACCGCGGACGACCACCGCGAGTACGGGCTCTCGACCTACAACTTCCACCAGGACGGGAGCGGGATCTGCTTCGCGTCGCGGCTGCGGCCGGTTCTGAACCTTCGCTCCGCGTTCCTCGCCTACGTGGACGAGCGGGGCTCCGGCCTTCGCCACTACCCGGCCGACACCCACCTCTTCGACTGGCTGGAGGCGTGCGGCTACCGCTACGACGTGGTGACCGACGAGGACCTCCACCGCGACGGACACGACCTCATCGCCCCCTACCGGGTGGTGATGACCGCGTCCCACCCCGAGTACCACACCGCCCGAACCCTCGACGCCCTGGAGCGCTTCCTCGACGGGGGCGGGCGCCTCATGTACCTCGGCGGAAACGGCTTCTACTGGCGGGTGGCGGTCCACGACGACGTGCCGGGAGCGGTCGAGATCCGGCGGGCGGAAGGCGGGATCCGCGCGTGGGCGGCCGACCCCGGGGAGTACTACAACGCCTTCGACGGCCAGTACGGTGGGCTGTGGCGCCGGAACGACCGCCCGCCCCAGCGCCTCGCCGGGGTCGGGTTCTCGGGGCAGGGGCAGTTCGTCGGCTCGTACTACGTGCGCGCCCCGGGCGCCGACGACCCGCGCGCGGCGTGGATCTTCGAGGGGGTGCCGGACCGGATCCTCGGCGACTTCGGCCTCTCCGGCGGCGGCGCGGCCGGCTTCGAGCTCGACCGGGTGGACCACCGGCTCGGGTCACCGCCCAACACCCTCATCCTCGCGACCTCCGAGCAGCACGGCGACACCTTCGTGGTCGTCCCCGAGGAGCTTCTCACCCACCTTGCCACCTGGCCCGGGGAGCCCCCGGAAGCGCTCATCCGCTCCGACATGGCGTTCTTCGAGACGGGACACGGCGGCGCCGTGTTCTCGGTGGGCTCGATCACCTACTGCGGGAGCCTCGCCCACGACGGCTACGACAACAACATCTCGCGCATCACCCGCAACGTCCTCGACCGCTTCGCCGACCCCACCCCGTTCGACCCCTGACCCGCGGGCGGCGGCCCGGCCCCCCGGGGAACGAGGGGTTCCTCTGCGGCGAGCGGTTCGGGACTCGGGTCAGGTTCCGGCGGTCAGGGGCGGGGGTCGAGGCGGACCGCGTCGCCGACGAGGTGGTGCACGCTGATGACCTGCTCGCGGTCGAAGCCGTACTCGGGGAAGACGCGGGCGAGCTGGCTCTTGCAGATCGCGCACATCGCGGCGAGGTGGGTCACCTCGGCAGCGCGGAACGCCTCCACGCGGGGGGCCGCCCCCTTCACCCGAAGCCCCATGAGGTCGTCGGCGAGCAGCCCGCCCCCCGCCCCGCAGCAGAAGGTCGCCTCCCGGATGGTGTTCCGCGCCATCTCGACGTAGTGGTTGCACGCCGCGCGGAGCACCCGACGGGGGACGACGAACTGCCCCCCCGGGAGGTCGCCGAGACGCGAGGCGCGCGCGATGTTGCACGAATCATGGTAGGTCACCCGGCGGTGGTCGTTGGCGGCGGGGTCGAGGATGACCGCCCCGCGGCGGATGAGCTCGTCGGTCACCTCGACGACGTGCTCGACCCGACCCCGGGAGAGGAAGTCGAGCGGGCCGGCGAGGGTCTCGAGGTGGTTGTGTCCCACCCGCCACGCGTGCCCGCACTCGCCGAAGACGATCCGGGAGGCACCGAGGTCCCGGGCCGCCTCGACGATGCGCCGGGCGAGGGCCGCCATGTGGTCCCGGTTCCCCATGAAGAGCGCGAAGTTGGCCGCCTCCGAGGCGTGACGGCTCAGGGTCCAGGAGAGGCCCGCCCGGTGGAAGACCTTGGCGTAGCCGATGAGGCCGTCCACGTGCGGCTCGGCAAAGAAGTCGGCGGAAGGGGTGACGAGGAGGATCTCCACCCCCCGGTCGTCGAGGGGGAGGCGCACCGGAACTCCGGTGTCCTCCAGGAGGTCCTCCTCGAGCCCCGCGAGAGTGTCGGCGAGGGCCGGACCCGGCAGGCCGAGGTTGTTCCCGAGCCGCCCCGCCTTCTCGACGACCTCGTTGGTGTAGTGCTGGCCGACCCCGATCCGGTCCATCACCTCGCGCGCGGCCATCGCGAACTCCGCGGTGTCGATCCCGACCGGGCAGTAGACCGCGCAGCGCCGGCACTGCGAGCACTGGTGGAAATAGGCGTACCAGTCTTCGAGCATCTCCGGGGTAAGCTTCTTCGCCCCGACGAGCCAGGGGACGAGACGGCCGGAGAGGGTGTGGTACCGCCGGTACACGTCCCGGAAGAGGTCCTGGCGCGCGACCGGCATGTTCTTCGGATCCCCGGTCCCGAGGAAGTAATGGCACTTGTCGGTGCACGCGCCGCACTTCATGCACGAATCGAGGAAGTGTCGGAGCGCGCCCCGTTCCTCGACCACGTCCCGCATAGCGCGGACCGCCGCCGCCTCCCAGTCGTCGACGAGGTCGCCGGGGAAGCCGAGGGCGCGCTGAGTCTCCGGTCCGGCCCGGCGCGAAACGAAGCCCGAGGCCGCCCCCGGCGCGAGCTTCGGGACGGGGAACCGTTTCCGCCCGTCCACCGGCTCAGACGCCGCGCACCGGTGCCACCGGGGGCATCGGCCGCGACCGGACCCGAACCGGGCGGCGACGGTGGGACGGGCGGTAACGGGGATGCATGGCGGCGGCCGCGCCCGGGCGTCCGTCAGGTCCAGGTCGCAGTCTTGGCGAAACGGCAGGCGAGGTCGACGAACCCCGCGTAGTCGACCACCTCGATGCAGCCCGCGAGGCGGCCGGCCTCGATGCCCCGGGCGTCGAGGTCCGGGCCGAGGGCGAACACCTCGACGCCGCCGGCGGCGGCCGCGGCGAGCCGGTCCGCATGCGGCGAGCCGGCGAGCGCCCCCAGCACCCCGTCCTCGATGAGGAGGACCGCGCTCCCCGGCCGCACCCGGGCGAGGCAGCTCGCGAGCGCGCCGTGCTCGAAGGGGGAGCGGTTGACGGTGTGCAGGGTGGTGCTCATCGGGCGCCTCCGGGCGCCCGCCCGGACCCGGCCCGCGGCCCGCCCGCGACGCGATGGGGCCGGCGCCGGGTCGGGCTGAGGAAGACGCCGGGGGCGTGCAGGAGCTTGCTGAACGGAAGGAGCAGGGCGAGGAGCCCGGCCCCGCCGAGGTGCAGCCAGAGGGCGGGGTCGAGGGGGAGCGGCCGCGCCTCGAAGCGCACGAGACCGAGAGCGAACTCGCGGGCGAGGCCGAGGGAGCGCGGGTCGACGTGCCCGAGCCAGGCCCCGCTTCCCCCGATCACGAGGATGAGGAGGAGCATCAGGTAGTCGGAAGGGACGGAGACGTAGCGCACGCGGGCGACGAGGATGCGCCGCGTGAGGAGGCCCGCGAGGGACGCGAGGAGGAGCGCGCTCAGCCAGTGGCCCGCGCCGAGCAGCGGCACGGTCCAGGCCGGGACCGGATCGACGAAGAGCCAGGCGTGGCGGACGAGGACGAGGAGCAGCGCCGCGTGGAAGAGCCAGCCGAACGCCCAGGTCCACCGGTTCGCCCGGAACAGGGTCTCGAAGAGGACTCCCTCGCGGACCATCCGCAGCGCCACCCCGCTCCACGTCGCGGGGGCGGGGGGGAGCGGCATCGGCAGGGGCACCGGCGCCCGGAGCCACGCGGCCGTCTTCCACGCGAGGCCCGCTACCGCGACCGCGGCAGCGGTCCAGAGCCACACCGCCATCAGGGTCCCCGCGAGATCCATCGCCATCCGCCTCCCACCGCCCGGTGCCCGGGGCGCCCTCCCCCGCCCGGAGGCCGGTCAGATGCAGCCGGTCGGCTTCGGCAGTCCCGCATAGCGGCAGGCCTGGCGCGCGGGGCCGTCCGGGAACAGCCGGTACAGATAACGGCTGTTGCCCTTGTCCGGCCCGAGGCGGCGGGCGATCGCGCGGGTGAGGATCCGGACCGCCGGCGCGAAACCGTACTCCGCGTAGTACCCCCGAAGAAAGTCGATCACCTGCCAGTGGGCGTCGGTCAGCTCGCAACCGTCGGCGAGGGCCATCGCCTCCGCGACGTCCGCAGACCAGTCCTCGATGTGGACGAGATAACCCTCCGGGTCCGTCTCGAGCGCCTCGATGTCGACGACGATGGCCACCACCCTCACCGCTCACCCACGAATCGGGTCCCGTCCCTGCCCGCGCCGCTCGATGACCGGCGCATGGCTCAGCGGACCAGCCGCTCCAGCAGGATGCCCGACAGGTCCCGGCGGGCATCCAGGACCGCGGTGACGTGGACGCAATCGGCATCGTGTCGATAGACGATCCGCCATGGCCCTTCGATCAGCTCGCGGTAGCTCGGGAGGTTCACCGCATTCAGCTCGGGGACGATCCGGCCACGCTGCGGCAGCACCGCCAGCGCCTGGCAGCGGCGCTCCACTCGCGCGAGGGCCGCGAGCGCATTCGCCGGATTCTCCTCGGCGATGAACTCGACGATACGTTCGAGATCGAGCCTTGCCGCCTCCGTCCACAGGACCTGGAAATCAGCCATCCCCGGCCGCGGCCAGGCGCGCTTCGAGGTCCGCGAACACTCGATCCTGGGGAGTTGTCCGCCCGGCCGCGACATCGGCCTCGCCCTGAACCATGAGCTTCAGCATGATCAGCGCATCCTGAAGGCGTTGGTGCGCCTGAAAGTCCTGGACCACCGCGCTCGCCGCCCCGTGCTGCGTAAGGACGATCGCGTGTTCGGTGGACTTCATTTCGGAGAGCATCTGCGCCGCCTTGGCCTTGAATTCGCTCAGGCTGACGATCGATGTGGTCACTGGACACCTCAAACACGGTCCGAATTCGGGTCCGATTATACGGCAGTCAGCCGCTCCGAAGAACGCTCTCGCGCCATTGGCGGGCGGTCAGAGGAAGCGCCACGCGAGCTCGATGCCGCCGAGGATGAGGGCGGCGGCGATGGCGAGGACGAGGAGGGCCCGCCAGGCGGAGACGAGGCGGGGAGCCGGCCGACCGTCCGCGGGGAGCGTGGCCCGGCCGGTCACCATCGGCTTCACCAGCTTCTCGCGCTTGAAGAGCCGGTAGAAGAGGATGGCGGCGAGGTGCAGGCCGACGAGGACGAGGAGCACATCCACCACGTCCCCGTGCAGCTCGGCCGCCTCGCGGGCCGCGTCGTAGCTCACGAGGAAGCTGAGCGGTCCCTCGTACAGGCCGTCCACGTCCACCGCGAAGATGCCGAGCCCGGCCTGGAGGAGGAGCACGGCGAGCATCGCAACGACCGAGAGCCCTCCGAGGGGATTGTGGCCCGGGTGGTGACCGGGCGCACGTTTCCCGAGGGTCCGGGCGTACGCCGCGACCTCGCGCACGGGGCGGACGAAGGCCCGGAAGCGGGACGGCTCGCTCCCCACGAAGCCCCAGAGCACCCGCGCGAAGACTAGGACGAGGAGGGCCTGTCCGGCGGGGATGTGGATGTCGAAACGCCCGTTGTCTCCGCTGAAATAACAGACGACCACCAGCGCGACGAGGACCCAGTGGAAGATCCGGGTCGGAAGGTCCCAGATCTGGACCTCGCGCGGGCCGCCCGCCCGCCCTTCGTCTTCTTTCATGACCCGTCTCCTCGATCCGCTCCGCCCGCCTCCGTTCTCCTTGCCCGGAACGAGAGGTCGCCGTACCACGCGCGGCCCTCGGTCCCGGAGTTGTCGGTATCGGTCATGATCGCGATACCGTCGAGCCGTTTCAGGTCCTTCCCATGGTACCGCCGGAAATCCGCGCGGACGTCGCGCTCGTGGTGCCGCCAACCGCCGCCGGGCCCGGAATCGACGACCACCATGACGGCGCGGGCGGTGAACGGGTTCGGCCAGGCCGAGCCCACCGGGGCGTTGGCCCAGACATAGGTCAACGCGAGCGGCCGCCGGAGTAGCCCGAACCCTTGGGAGACGACATACACCCGCGCGGCGAAGTCGTCGCCACGCTTGCTTCGCTCGTCGGAGATTGGAAGGGGAGCCTCGACCTTCCATCGCCAAGAGAGGAGCGGGGTCGCCTCAAGATCGATTCTGCGCTCAAGGTAGAAGGCCGACGCGGCGCTCTCGCTCGTCGCGGCGAGGACCCGCCCCGTTCCTTCCGGGTCGTCCGCCACTTCGTAGCGCGTGCGACCGGTGAACTCGCGTTCCTCCCAACCGGCAAGGTCGCCGGCGGAGAACCGGCCGACGGCAGTCTCCCCGGCCGCCGGGTCGCTCGCAAGCAGCGAGGCGGCCAGAACCACCGCAGTCACCATCGATGATCTCCGGGCCCAAGGCTCTCTGCAGCATGGCCGGCCCGAGGCAGGTCCCTTCCCGAAACGGGTTGGGTTGAACCACGGAGGAAAGGGCCTGCCCCCGGGTCGGCGGGCCACTTCCCCGAATCCCGCTCTGCACTCCCGGCGCACGGTTCTTCTCTCGCTGTTGCGAAATAGCTCAGTGACGCATTGCGGCAAGCGGAACAACCGCCCACCGCCCCTCAGGGGAAGAGCTGGATGTTCCCGAACGCGGCGTCGCAGTTGACGAGATCGACCCGCTTGAGGGCGATCCGGAGCGCGCCGTCCACCGTCTCGAGGACATGGCGGGACCAGCCGGCATAGAGCTCCTGCTCGTCGAGCCGGGTCTCGACGTAGTGAAAGGCGGTGACCACCTCGAAGCGCCCCTCCCCGGGCTCGCAGCGCTCCACGCGCGGACGCTGCAGCAGGTGGTGGCCGCGGCTCGGGGGCTTCTGCGAGAACGTGCGCACGCCCTTGAGACGCTCCACCCGGAGGCGGAGCATGAACACGTCCTCGTAGAGGAGGGAAGTCACGAGCCGCGGATCGGTCTGGCCGGGCTCGAGCGGCATCCAGTAGTGGCCGTGCGGGGCGAAGAGCTCGAGCCATTCGTCGAACCGCTCCTCGTCGAGGAGGTACGCCTCGTGGTAGACGAAGTCCACGAGGTCGCCGCGGGCGGGGGCGCTCATCCGGCGCTCTCCCCGGCGGGCATCGACATCGTCATGAACCGTTTCCAGGCCGCGAACTGGTTGCGCATCTGCCGCTCGCTCGTCCCGTTCACGATCGCGGTCTCGCCGTGGTCCTCGTCCCCGGTGCGCAGCCGCTCGAGGTTCACCCACTCGATCGCGTCCGAGACGAGCCCGGTCTGCATGCGTTCGTAGATCTCGAGGTCGTCGTGCCCGACGATCGAGGTCGGGGCGTTGATGAGGCGGTTGTACATCACGGTCCGCTCGAGGAGCAGGTCCGGGGCGTCCACCAGCCGGAACACATAGCTCTCGACGAGGGTGCGGTCCGCCGCGACGGGCTGAAACCTGCGAAGAAGCTGGATCGGCCCCTTCACCATCGTGTTCGGGAAGTAGATCGTGTTGTGCCGGTTCTCGCCGAGGATCGCGCGCGCCCGCTCCTCGCCCCAGGCCTGCGCCATGCGCTCGAAGTAGCCGGGGATCGCGGAATAGTCGGAGTGGATGGAGTGGTGCACCCCGGTGTGGCCGTGGCCGTTCGGCCAGACGCGGATCCCCATCTCCTCGAAGAACTCGTAGCGCGAGACGAAGGGGGCGATGACCTCCATCGCCATCGGCTTCCTCGTGCCCTCGGGCTTCTGCATCTCCTCCCACAGGCGCACCGCGGTCCCCGCCGAGGACTCGTGAGCGACCATCGGGTGGCAGGCATCGGTCTGGTTCTCGACCAGCATCTTCCAGTTGCAGCGATGGAGGTAGCGAAGGGGCGGCCCCGCCACCTCGAGCCGCCCGGCCGGCGAGCGGTCGACCATGTTGTCGAGGCTGGAGAGCGACTCCCCGAAGTACTCGTCGAAGCCGATCCCGGTCGCGCTCGCGCGGGCGAAGACGAAGCCGCGGTGGTTGTGCACGGCCCCGATGCGGGCGATCCCCTTCGCGGCCGCCCGCTCCTCGAGCCCGGTCCCCTCGTAGCCGCGGCGAAGCGGAATCGCGTGCACGCACCCGTCGGTGCGGAAGGTCCAGGCGTGATAGGGGCAGCGGATGTGCCGGCCGGTGTTGCCGGCCCGTTCCGTCAGGAGCCGGGTGCCCTTGTGGGGGCAGCGGTTGTGGAGGACGCGGATCGCGCCATCCTCGCCCCGCACCATGATGACGGGGCGGGTGCCGAGCTCGGTGGTGACGAAGTCGCCGGGCGCCGCCACCTCGCTCTCGTGCCCGACGTAGACCCAGGTGTTCGCGAAGAGATGGCGCATCTCGAGCGCGAACACCTCGTCGTCGACGAAGACATCGCGATGGACCTCGGCCGGCCCCACGAGGGAGGCGAGCGCCTCGCGATCCCGAGCGTACTTTCCCATCGAAGGCCCTCCCGGTTCGACCCGCCGGAGCGCTCGGAGCATACTACGGACCCACCCGCCGAAGCGCGGGACGAGCCCCTCCGAAGGACCCGAACATCACATGAAGACACTCGATCGGAAGCTCGGCGCGCTCCTCCGGGGAGACGGCGCGCGGACGGACTTCATCATCGCGGACGCGAAGGACGCGGACATGGGCGGCGGGCGCCCCGCCCCCGGCCCGGAGCGCGCCCCCGACGGGCGGGCGCTCGGCGCGGACCGGCCCCTCGCCGGGTACCTCGACGAGGTCCGGACCATCACCCGGCAGGGGATCGTCGACGTGATGCTCGTCTCGAGCTCGACCCTCGAACGCCTTGGAAAGGGGATCTTCGAGAGCTCCCAGGTCACCCCCGCCATCCGCGCCAACGACACGACGGACATCTGGGGCGTGCGGGGCGGGGTCTACCCGAGCGAGCCCTCGCGGCCGTTCCGCACCGCCTCGCTCGCCCGGGCGCGCGACCTCGGCTGCGATCTGTGCCTCTATTCGATCACCTTCAACAACCGCGTCGAGGAGGACGTCCGGAGCCTCGAGGCGTTCGCCGCCTTCCGCGAGGACGCGGAGCGGTGCGCGATGCGCTACTTCCTCGAGGTGTTCAACCCCAACGTCGAGACGGGGTTCGCGTCGCTCGAGGAGACCGGCGCCTACGTCGGGGACTCGATCATCCGCTGCCTCGCGGGGCTCACGCGGGCGGAGCGGCCCCGCTTCCTCAAGATCGCGTACAACGGACCGCGGGCGATGACCGAGCTCTGCTCCTACGACCCCGAGCTCGTGGTCGGGATCCTCGGCGGGGCGGCCGGCACCAACCGCGACACCTTC
The DNA here is from genome assembly GCA_022822245.1 of Gammaproteobacteria bacterium. Next base: position 467 of record JAJECB010000265.1, on the reverse strand, counting down.
CAGCTCCTCGCCGACGCGCAGCGCGACGGCGCCCGGGTGGCCCTCTTCGGGCGCAAGATCAAGCTCGCGGAGTCGCCCCTGGAGATGGTCCGCCACATGCGCCGGGTGGTCGACGGCGAGCTCTCCCCGGAGGAGGCGGTCCGGGAGTACCACGCGGCCATCCGGGAGGACGGCCTCGCGCCCGCCCGGCCCCTCGACGAGGACCTCCGGATCACCGAGCCGGCCCTGCGCCCGGCGCCCTGAAGCGACGGGGAGGGGGAGAGAGCGCGAGGCGAGCCGGATGGCGGAGCAAAGAAGCGGGATCCTGACCTTCGGGTCGTTCATCACCGATCACAACCTCGCGATCGAGTCCTATCCGCCCGAGGACCAGGCGACCTTCATCTCCTCCCGTCAGGTTTCGGCGGGAGGCCCGGGCTACAACATCGCGGCGAACCTGCGCCGGCTCGACCCCGCCATGCGGGTGGAGT
>JAJECB010000002.1 GCA_022822245.1 Gammaproteobacteria bacterium | reverse complement strand
CTTCGTCACCACCGGCTACGCACGCATCGGCCTCACCGGCGACTACGGCATCAACTGGCTGCTGACCCGCCTCGTCGGAACCGCCCGGGCCCGCGAGCTCATGTTCACCGCCGACCGGGTCGACGCGGAGACCTGTGCCCGCATCGGTCTCGTGAACCGGGTCTTCCCCGACGAGTCGCTGCGCTCGGAGGCCGCCGCCTTCGCGGCCCGCCTCGCCGCCGGACCGAGGGAGGCGCTCGCCCTCATCAAGCGCAACCTCGAGTCGGCACTCACCTCCGACTTCCTCACCGCGCTCGACCAGGAGGCGGAGCTCCTCGTCCGGGCGGCGGCGACGGAGGACCACCGGGAAGCGGTCCGCGCCTTCATCGAGAAGCGCCCGCCCCGTTTCGGGGCACTCTCCGACCTCGCCGACGAGAACCGCCGCATCCTCGGCATAATCGAACAGGAATTCGAGACGATACCCTCCCAAGACATCACCTGATCCTCGACACCGCCAATAGGACCTGTTGCGCCCATATCCGCCACAGGCCGACAATTCCGCGGTCGCCTCGGCAACGGCGGCCGCCCGCGCCGAATTCAGCTTGGAATTGAAACATGTCGAGATGGCGGACGATGCGTGCTGGCGCAATTCGCTCTGAATGAAGGGTCCCTGCGCGGCGCCGAATCAAGACGGTTGACCGCCAATATTCACAAGGTAAGATAATCCAACTATTCGACCACCTCCGGATCGAGACTGCCATGGCCCTCGTCAGATTGCGTCCCAAAAACCAGATCACACTTCCTGGAAAGGTGGTGGCTTGCGCTGGCCTCAAGGAGGGCGATTTTCTGGACGTCACGGCGCAGGGCGCAAGAATCGTCATCACTGCACAGGAACTCCGCGACCGTGACGCTGGCTACACGATGTCCGATCTGCTGGGGGCGGCATCCGGGCTCTACCGCTCGGTCGAAGAGGTCGATGCCGAAATCGCGCAAAGCCGAAACGAATGAGCACCGGCGCGCCCGTGCTCGGGCAACGGGTTTACCTCGACTCCAATCTCTACATCTACGTGTTCGAAGGTGTCGAGACCTACCGCACACGGATGGTGGAGTTGCTTTCGGTGATCGATTCTCGCGACATCGTTGTGATCGCGAGCGAACTACTCTTCACCGAGATTCTGCCCCGCCCCGTGAAGGAAGGGCGTCAGGATCTGGTTGAGCGCTACCTCGATCTCGTGCGGAACACGCAGCGAGTCCATCTGGTCTCGGTCGACCGTTCGGTAATCCTGCGCTCGGTGCATCTCCGAGCGGAATTCGGACTGAGGTCAATGGACGCCCTGCATCTCGCCACCGCCCTCGTCCATGGCTGCGAGACCTTCATCACCAACGACCGGCGCTTGGCCCGAATCGACTTGATTCGTGTGTGTACGCTCGACGATCTGCACGGGATGGCGGCTTCAGCACCGGAATGACCCGCGCGACGGAAGTGGAGGAGAGCCAAGGAATGTTCAAGCGGCTGCTCATCGCCAACCGGGGGGAGATCGCCTGCCGGGTGGTCCGGACCGCCCGGCGCCTCGGGATCCGGTGCATCGCCGTGTACTCGGACGCCGACGAGAACGCCCTCCACGTCGCGATGGCGGACGAAGCGTTCCGCATCGGGCCGGCGCCGGCGCGAGAGAGCTACCTCGACATCGAGGCGATCCTCGGCGCGGCGGAGCGCGCACGGGCCGACGCGATCCATCCCGGGTATGGCTTCCTCTCGGAGAACGCGGAGTTCGCGGAGGCGTGCGCGGCGCGCGGGATCGTCTTCGTCGGGCCACCCGCGGGGGCGATCCGCGCGATGGGCTCGAAGAGCGAGGCGAAGCGGCTCATGGAAGCGGCCGGGGTTCCGCTCGTGCCGGGCTACCACGGAGCGGACCAGGCGCCGGAACGGTTGCGGCGCGAGGCCGAGGCCATCGGATGGCCGGTGCTCCTCAAGGCGTCCGCGGGCGGCGGCGGGCGCGGCATGCGGGCGGTCGAACGCGCCGAGGACTTCGACGCCGCCCTCGCCGGGGCGAAGCGCGAGGCCGCGGCCGCTTTCGGCGACGACGCGATGCTCATCGAGCGCTTCGTCACCGAACCCCGGCACGTCGAGGTCCAGGTGTTCGCGGACCGGCACGGGAACTTCGTGCACCTCTTCGAGCGCGACTGCTCCGCCCAGCGCCGGCACCAGAAGGTAATCGAGGAGGCGCCCGCCCCCGGCGTCGCGGGCGAGCTGCGGGGGACGATGTGCGAGGCGGCGATCGCGGCCGCCCGGGCCATCGGCTACGAGGGGGCGGGAACCGTCGAGTTCCTGCTCGACCGGAGCGGCGAGTTCTGGTTCATGGAGATGAACACCCGGCTCCAGGTCGAGCACCCCGTGACCGAGCTCGTGACCGGGACCGACCTCGTCGAGTGGCAGCTCCGGGTCGCGAGCGGCGAGCCTCTTCCGCTCGCCCAGAAGGAGATCGCCATCCGCGGACACTCCATCGAGGCGCGCCTCTACGCCGAGGACCCGGCCCGCGGCTTCCTGCCGTCCACGGGGGACCTGGTCCATCTCCGTCTCCCCGAAAGCGAAGCCGCCTCCGGTGCCGAAACGGGGGTGGACCGCGTGTCGCCCGGCGCGGACGGCATCCGGGTCGACACCGGGGTGCGGGCCGGGGACACGGTCAGCATGCACTACGACCCGATGATCGCCAAGGTGATCGCATGGGGACCGAACCGGGACGCCGCCGCGAACCGCCTCTCGGCCGCCCTCGCCGCCACCGAGGTGGTGGGCCTCACCGCCAACATCGGCTTCCTCCGCTCCCTCGTCGACCACCCCCGGTTCCGCGCCGCCGACTTCCATACCCGCCTCATCGAGGAACGGCTGGACGAGTTCCCGCCGGCGGACGCCGGGGCAGCCGCGGACGAGGATCTCGCCATCGCGGCGTGGGCGGTCGCCTCGCACGACGATGCGGCGGCGGGCGAGGACTCCGCAGGCGCCGCCGTCCCCGGCGAAGGTGATGGCCGCGGAGACCCCTGGTCACCCTGGAACCGCCGCGACCACTGGCGGATGAACGGCGCCGGCGAGCGGATCGTGCGCCTCCGCCCCGGCGGCGCCGACGGCGTCCTCGTGGAGATTGCGGTCGCGGGCGGCGGCGGGACGGCCGGCCCACCCACCTACGAGGTTCGCCTTCCCTCCGGGCGAGAGACCTCGGTGCGGGGCGAGCCCGGTACCGGCCGAAGATGGGAGGTCCACGTCGACGGTACCCGCCAGGCGGTGACCGTCGTCGCGCAAGGCGGGCAACTCACGTTGTTCCGCGCCGGCCGCCGCCTCTCGTTCGCCCGGCACGACCCGGGCGCCGCCTCCGGGGGGCTCGAAATGGCGGGCGGGCTCACCGCCCCCATGCCGGGGCGCATCGTTTCCGTCCTCGTCGAGCCCGGCGAAGCCGTCCGCGAGGGTCAGGCGGTCCTCGTCCTCGAGGCGATGAAGATGGAGCACACCCTGACCGCCCCCGCGGACGGCACGGTGGAGGAGGTCCGTTTCGCGCCGGGAGACCTCGTCGACGAGGCGACCGAGCTCGTCGTCCTCGCCGCCCCGCCCGACTGAGCGGCCCGCTTCAAGAATCTTCCGGCAGGGCGCACCGGCGCGTCGGGCTCATCCACCGATTGTCGGTATCGAGAGCTCCCGGCATATCTTCCGTGCCAGGCGATTCGGGATTTCCGCGTGCCGCGGAACGGCTTCCACCGCGCCAGTCGCTGGATTGCACCAGAGAGAATGCGCCGAACCCTCTCGCTTGAGGTAGCAGCCGTAGCGTCGCAGGTGCCGGAGAAGGACGCCTCGCTTCACCCTGCAACCACGGTTTCCCGTTCGGCGTCGTCGGGAAGATGGCGCAACGCGTCCTCACGACGATCCCGGAAGATGAGCTCGATTGCGCCCGCCAGGCTCGCCCGAGCTTCCTCCTTCGTACGGCCCTGGCCATTGGCGCCGGGCACCTCGGGACAATAGGCGACGTACCAGTCGCCGTCTCGTTCGAAGATGGCCGTATAGGTGTTGCTCATCGCCCGAGCCCCCCGCGCGCAACATCGGCGCGTTTCGATGATACCTCCGAACGGCAGGCGTGGACGCCCCCGGGAATGGGGGAGGACAGGGGCCGGGCCCGGGATCAGGCGGCGGGGCCGGCGGTTTCACCTGCGCCGGCGCCAGCGCCGGAGGCCGGGGTGCGGACGCGGATGCCGAGCTCGCGGAGTTGGCGCGGCGATGCGCCGGTGGGGGCGTCGGTCAGGGGGCAGTGGGCAGTCTGGGTCTTGGGAAAGGCGATCACGTCGCGGATGGACTCCGCGCCCGCGAGCAGCATCACGATGCGGTCGAGCCCGAACGCGATCCCGCCGTGCGGCGGGCACCCGTACCGGAGCGATTCGAGGAGGAAGCCGAACTTCTCCTCGGCCTCCTCCTCCCCGATCCCGAGCACCCGGAACGCGGCCTGCTGCATCTCCGGGCGGTGGATGCGCACCGAGCCGCCGCCGAGCTCGTGGCCGTTGACGACGAGGTCGTAGGCCTTCGAGAGGCAGTCCCCGGGGGCGAAGCGCAGGGTCTCGGGGTCGTCGGTCGTCGGCGCGGTGAAGGGATGGTGGAGCGGCGACCAGCGCTTCTCGCGCTCGTCCCACTCGAACATCGGGAAATCGACCACCCAGAGCGCTTCCCATCCGTCGCGGACGAGCCCCTCGTCCCGGCCGAGCCGCACGCGGAGCGCACCGAGCGAATCGTTGACCACCCGTGCCACGTCCGCACCGAAGAAGATGAGGTCCCCGTCCTCGGCCCCGGTCCGCTCGACGATCCCGGCGACCGCCGCGTCGTCGAGGAACTTGACGATGGGGGACTGCAATCCCTCGCGGCCGGCCCGCGCGTCGTTCACCCGGATCCAGGCGAGCCCCCTGGCGCCGTACTGGGCGACGAACTCGGTGTAGCCGTCGATCCGCGAGCGCGGGATCGCCCCGCCCCCCGGGACCCGGAGCGCGGCCACCCGGCCCCGCGGGTTGCGGGCGGGCCCCGCGAACACCTTGAACTCCGAGTTGCGAACGAGGTCCGCGACCTCCACGAGCTCGAGCCCGATGCGAAGGTCGGGCCGGTCCGTCCCGAAACGCTCCACCGCCTCGCTCCAGGTGAGGCGGGGCAGCGGGTCGGGCAGCTCGACGCCGGCCGCCCGCGCGAAGAGGTCGCGCACCATTCCTTCCATGAGGGCGAGGAACCGGTCCATCTCCAGGAACGAGGTCTCGATGTCGATCTGGGTGAACTCCGGCTGCCGGTCGGCACGCAGGTCCTCGTCCCGGAAACAGCGGACGATCTGGTAGTAGCGCTCGACCCCCGACATCATGAGGAGCTGCTTGAAGAGCTGCGGCGACTGCGGAAGGGCGAAGAAGCGCCCCGGCTGGGTGCGGCTCGGGACGAGGTAGTCCCGCGCCCCCTCGGGGGTCGCCTTGGTGAGCATCGGGGTCTCGACGTCGAGGAATCCGTGGGAATCGAGATACGCCCGCACGGTCCGCGTCACCTCGCTTCGCAGCCGCAGGTTCTCGTGCATGCGGGGCCGGCGCAGGTCCACGTAGCGGTAACGGAGCCGGGTCTCCTCGTTGACCCCCTCGTCGTCGAGCTGGAACGGAGGGGTGCGGGATTCGTTCAGGACCTCGATGGTCTTCGCGAGCACCTCGACCCGGCCGGTGGCGAGCTCCGGGTTCTCGGTGCCCTCGGGCCGGAAGCGCACCCTTCCTTCGACCCGGAGCACGTACTCGCTCCGCGCCCGGTCGGCAAGCGCGAACGCCTCCGGGGTGTCCGGGTCGATGACGACCTGGAGGAGTCCCGAGCGGTCCCGGAGATCGATGAAGATGACCCCGCCGTGGTCGCGGCGGCGGTGCAGCCACCCGCACACCGCAACCGGCTCGCCGTCGAGCCGCTCGGTGACTTCCCCGCAGAAGTGTGTTCGCACCTGGAAATCCCTTGACTGAATCGGATGATTGCGCCGGACCGGGGCTCGCCGCTGCTGCCGCCGATCGACGAGCCGCCCGCTCCGGGGGCGGTGCCGAGGCCGGTGCCGCGCCCGGGCCCGACCCCCGCGCCGCACGGAGCGTTCCCCGGCCCCCGGACGAACCGCGCGCACCGAAGCGCGCGCCAGCAAACCGGCCCGTGGTCCGGTCCGGGGACGGAAAAGCGCCGCGGGAGGCGTGAGCGCCGATACGCGCACTCCCGAGGCCGCGAGGGGCGCGATTGTAGCGCGTAGCGCCGGCCGGGAATCAGGTTCCGGGCGGGTGACCGCCCTCCTGCGTCGAGGGATCGCGCCGGAACCGCTCGAGACGGGCGAGCGGGTCCTGGCGATAGAAGCCGCGGAGATGGGAATAGACGGCCGGGTACGCGGCGGCGAGCGCCCCGGGCGTCTCGAAGAAGCACTCGCTCGCCACCGCGAAGAACTCCCCGGGCTCCTCCGCCGCGTAGTCGTCGATGGGCGGCGTCTCGCCCGCCTCGATGCGGCGGTTCAGGTCCTCGAACGCGGCCCCGAAGTCCCGGGACCACGCGGCCGCGTCCATCCCCCGGTGAAGCGGGGGCCTCCCGTTCGCGTCGCCGTCGAGCATGTCGAGCTTGTGGGCCATCTCGTGGATGACGACGTTGTAGCCGTCGCCGCACCCCGAGGCCTCCACGTCCTCGAGGGAGAGGACGACCGGTCCGCCGATCCACGACTCTCCGCTTCGCTCCTCTTCCCATCGATGCTCGACGCCCGCCTCGTCCACCTCGTGCCCGCGCGACACGAAGCCCGCCGGGTAGACCACCAGCGTCCGCCAGGACCGGTAGGCGTCGAGCCCGAGGGCGAGGATCGGCAGGCACGCCTGGGCCGCGATGACCGCGACGTCCACCGCGCCGACGGTCTGTCCGAACACCGGCTCGATGGACTTTCCGGCCACGAAGCGCACCGCGAGGTCGCGAAGGCGGGCCCGCTCATCCTCTTCGAGGGGGTCGAGGATCGGGAGGCGGTCGAGCACCGCCGCCCAGTCGGCGTCGTCGATCCGTCTCGCGCGGCGATGCGGCCACATCGCGGTCTCCAGCCCTCCTGCGTGTCCGGCGGACACGATACCCGACCCTCTCCGGGGGTCTCCACCGGCGGGGGGCGGCGACTCGCGGGCGGCTTCGGCCGGAGCGTGCGAACCTCGCCTTCGCCGGCCCGGGCTCGGTGCGCGAAGGCCAACCGCGCCGGGCGGTGGGGCCGAACCGGGTCACCCGCCGAATCGCGTGGCCGTGAGCGATGATGACCAGTATCCTCCTCCCGATCCTGGACCCCCGTGTACCGAACATCGCGCGGTTCCCGCCGAGGCCCCTCCGGTCTCTCCCGACGGACCGGCGCCGAACCCCTTCGAAGGAGAAGCGAGCATGAGTGAATTCGACGTCATCGTCCGCGGCGGGCGCGTCGCGACCGCGGCCGACGTGGTGGAATGCGACATCGGGATCCGCGACGGGCGAATCGCCGCGCTCGCGGACGGCCTCGAAGGCGCCGGCCGGGTCATCGACGCAACCGGCCGCAACGTGACTCCGGGCGGAGTGGACGCGCACTGCCACCTCGACCAGCGCTCGCTCGACGGCTCGGTGTGCGCGGACGACTTCTACTCCGGAACCCGTTCCGCCGCCGCCGGCGGGACCACCACCGTCATCCCGTTCGCCATCCAGTTCCGGGGCGAGAGCCTCCGGTGGGCGGTGGACGACTATCACCGGCGCGCCGACGGCCGCGCCGTCGTCGACTACGCCTTCCACCTCATAGTGACCGACCCGAACCCGCAGGTCTGCGGCCAGGAGCTCCCCGCCCTCGTCCGCGACGGCTACTCTTCGCTCAAGATCTACATGACGTACGACGATCTCAAGCTCGACGACGGCCAGATCCTGGAGGTGCTGGCCGCGGCGCGCCGCACCGGCGGGATGGTCATGGTGCACGCGGAGAACGCCGAGTGCATCGGGTGGCTCACCGATCGGCTCGAGGAAGCGGGCCGGACCGAGCCCCGCTATCACGCGTCCTCGCGCCCCCGCCCGGTCGAGCGGGAGGCGACCCACCGGGCGATCTCGCTCTCCGAGATCCTCGACGTGCCGATCCTGCTCGTCCACGTCTCGGCCCGCGAGGCGGCGTGGGAGATCCGGCGCGCGCAGAGCCGGGGCCTCAAGATCTTCGGCGAGACCTGCCCGCAGTACCTGTTCCTCACCGAGGACGATCTCGACCGCCCCGAGTTCGAGGGCGCGAAGTGCATCTGCAGCCCGCCGCCCCGCGACCGCGAGAACCAGGAGATCATCTGGGACGGGCTCCGCAACGGCACATTCCAGGTGTTCTCCTCCGACCACTCGCCGACGCGCTTCGACGATCCGAAGGGGAAGATGGTCCGCGGCACGACGGCCTCCTTCCGGTGGATCCCGAACGGCGTGCCGGGGCTCGAGACCCGGCTCCCGCTGCTCTACTCCGAGGGAGTCGGCAAGGGGCGTATCGACCTCACCACGTTCGTCGCCCTCACCGCGGCCAATCCGGCCAAGATCTACGGCCTCCATCCGCGCAAGGGGACCATCGCGGTCGGGGCGGACGCCGACATCGTGGTCTGGGACGACGAGCGCGAAGTGACGATCCGGAACGAGCTTCTCCACCACGACGTCGACTACACCCCGTACGAGGGCATGCGCATACGGGGCTGGCCGGGCACGGTGCTCTCCCGCGGGGAGGTCGTCTGGGACGGGGAGAAGGTGTCCGACGCGGCGGGCCGCGGCACCTTCCTTCCGTGCGACCGGCCCGAGGCGGCGGCGCCGCTCGGACGGACGGTGGTGACGGAGCTCGAAGCCTGACCGGGCGGCCGGGCGGGCTCGCTCACCGCGCGGGGGCGCCGTCTCGGACCGGCGAACACCGCGGAGGTCTCCATCCGGCGCTCGGGAACGGCCCGGCAGCGTCGCGGTCCCGCGTCCTTCGTGGCGGCAGGCGCATCGCGCGCCCGCTCCCGCCTGGCTGGGCGGGGCGGGGCGAGGCGGGACGGTTCAGGCCTGGCTGCGCTGTCGCCCGCCGAACGAGATCTCCCAGCTCTCCTCGGAGAAGCCGTCCACGATGTCCTCGAGGCGCTCCATGTCCCTCGCCACTGCGGGGCGCGACGCGATGGCGTCGAACCAGCGCTTGACATGGGGGAAGCTCTCGATGTCCACCCGCTGGCGATAGGCGAGACGACACCAGGGAAAGATCGCCATGTCGGCGATGGTGTACCGCCCGGCGGCGACGTACTCGTGCCCGGCGAGGCGCTTGTCGAGCACCCCGTAGAGCCGGGCCGCCTCGTTGGTGTAGCGCTCCTGGGCGTAGGGCAGCACCACCGGCCCGTCCGGGCGCATCGGGGCGTAGGCATTGAAATGGTGCGCCTGGCCGAGCATCGGCCCGAATCCGCCTATCTGCCACATGAGCCACTGCATCGTCTCCCAGCGCTCCTCCGGCGACTCGGGGAGGAAGCGCCCGGTCTTGTCCGCGAGGTAGAGAAGGATGGCTCCCGACTCGAAGAGGGCCAGCTCCCGGCCGCCCGGTCCGTCGTGATCCACGATGACCGGGATCTTGTTGTTGGGGCTGATGCGCAGGAACTCGGGGTCGAACTGGTCGCCGCGGTCGATGCTCACCCACCGGGTGCGGTAGGCGAGGCCGGTCTCCTCCAGCATGATGTGGATCTTCTGGCCGTTCGGGGTGGCGGCGGTGTAGAGATCGATCACGTCTCGGTCCTCGTGCGGGGGCGGTCGTCGGGCTCGGACCGACAGCTACCACCGGGAACGGTGGGTGTCAACGTGTCCGCCCCGATGCGCCCGAATCGCGCGATGCGCCGCGGGGCCGGCGCGCCGGGAACGGAGCGTCCGTGCGGGTACTCCGAGGGACGTCAGCCGGCCGCGTCGGTCGCCGGCGGCCCCTGACCGAATCGCCGGCCGTCCGCCGCGAGATGCGCCAGCTCCTCCGCCGTGCTTTCGCGGCCGAGCACTGCGTTCCGGTGCGGGAACCGGCCGAAGCGGGCGACGGTGTCGCGGTGGCGCGTCCAGCCCTCGATGCTTCGTTCCACGTAGGCGTGCCAGCCCGGATCGGCGTCCTGGCGGAGCGCACGCAGGAGCTCGAGTCCGCGGTCCTGTTCCGCGACTTCCTCGGAGTGGTGGAACGGGTGGTAGAGCCAGATCCGCGCGACTGGATGCAGCTCCCGGTCGAGCTCCCGGTCGATGGCATGGCGGACGACCTCGAAGGCGCAAGGGTCGCCCGCATAGGCTCCGAGCGTGCCGCGATAGAGGTTCCGGGTGAACTGGTCGAGGAGCAGGACCAGGGCCAGCGCGCCCTGCGGCGTGTCCCGCCAGCCCATGAGCTCGCGCGCGCAGGCGCGCGGGACCAGGTCGCCGAAGCGGGCGCGGATCGCTTCGTCGACCGCCGGGCCGCCCTCGTACCACCAGCCCCGGCGGGCATGGGCACGGTCCGGGCGGTCGCGGCTGTCGCTCAGCCAGAAGTTGACGATGTCGGCGATGAGGTCGGCGTTCATGCCGACATTCTCGCAAACGGCGGGCGGGCGTCGCCTGGCGCGGCGGCGGACCGGTCCGGCCGCTTGGCCTCCACGGCGGGTTCGCGGAGAATGCGCCGTGCGCCGTGCGCCTCGCCGCTCCGCCTGCAACGGGACCCACGATTCATGAGCATTCCCACCACGCATGCCGGCAGCCTGCCCCGCCCTCCGGATCTCACCGGGCTCTACGCCCGCCGGGCCCGGGGCGAAGCGGTGGATGCCGGCGCCCTCGCGGCGGCCGGCCGGGAGGCGACGCACGGGATCGTCGCCCGGCAGCTCGAGGCCGGCATCACCATCGGCAACAACGGGGAGCAGCAGCGCGAGGGCTTCTTCCTCTACGTGCAGCACCGAATGAGCGGCTTCGGGGGAAGCTGGAAACGGCCCGGACGCCGGGACGTGTTCCGCTACCCGGGGCTGGTGCGCGAGTACGAGACCTTCCTGCGGGCGCGGGGCGAGGCGGTTTCCAACATGGAGCCGCCGATGAACCTGGGGGCGGTGCGCTATGTCGACCGGGCGCTCCTCGAGGACGAGTGCGAGACCTTCCGCCGGGCGCTCGACGGGGCCGGAGGCGGCTTCGCGCAGCCGTTCATGACCGCGCCCTCGCCCGGCATCGTGGTCTCGGCGATGAAGAGCAGCCACTACGCGGAGCGCGAAGCGTACCTCGCCGATGTCGCGGAAGCGCTCCGGGTCGAGTACGAGGCGGTTGCGGAGCGGGGCTGGCTGCTGCAGATCGACGCGCCCGACCTCGCCATGGAGCGGCACTTCCTGTTCGCGGACGAGCCCCTGCGCGTCTTCCAGGACTGGGTGGAGCTCGTCGTTGCGGCGCTCAACGGCGCCCTTTCGAACGTGCCCCGCGAGCGGGTGCGGCTGCACGTGTGCTGGGGGAACTACGAAGGGCCGCACGATCTCGATGTCGAGCTCCGCGACGTGCTGCCGATTCTGCTCAAGGCCGATGTCGGGGGGCTGGTGCTGCCCTTTGCCAACCCGCGTCACCAGCACGAGGTCGAGGAGCTCGGCCGCTGCCCGCTCGCCGCGGACCAGTACCTGGTGGCGGGGGTCATCGACACCACGACCAACTATGTCGAGCACCCGGAGACGGTCGCCGAACGGCTGGAGCGGGCGGCCCGTGCGGTGGGCGACCCGGCACGCATCCAGGCCGGGACCGACTGCGGCTTCGACACCTCCGCCGGCATGGGCCGGGTACCCGAAGACGTGGTCTGGGCGAAACTCCGGACGATGGCCGAAGGAGCCCGCGTCGCGAGCGAGCGTCTCGGCCTCGACCTCGACTGAGACCCCTCGACCCCGTGACCCCGTGACTCCACGCCCCGGTCCACGTGTTGGACCGGCATGCTCCGGTCGCGCCGGGCGCGCCCGGAAGGGGCCAGGGCCGCACCCGGCAGAGCGCCTGCGCCTCAGCCGTCGGCGATGGGCGGCTTGCCCGCGTCGGCCCGAACCTCGTTGATGATCTGGAGGACGCGCTGACGAAACGGCACGTACTGCACGCCGAACTCCTCCACGAGGCGGCGGTTGTCGATGAGGTAGTTGCTCGAGATCTCCTTGCCGCCGGTCTCGTTCTCGAAGGAAATCCGGGCGTCGGGCAGGAACCCGCGCACCATCTCGGCGAGCTCGCCGAGGCTGATCGCGGTGCCGCCCGAGTTGTAGATGGCATGCGCGGGCTTGTCGGTCATGGCGACGCGGGCGAACACCTCGGCGATGTCGTCGACGTGGATCGGGGTGCGCATGGCGTCACGATAGGGGAAGGTGACCGGCTCGCCGCGCGCCGGCCGGGTGATGCAGTTCACGTGGTCGACGGAGCCGCGGACCTTGTCCGGCCCGGTGACGTTCGCCGGGCGCACGGCGGTGATCGTCATGCCGTACTTGTCGGCGTAGTCCTTGGCCTGCCACTCGTTGAAGATCTTGCACCAGGCGTATTGCTTGGCGCCGTGGCGGAAGTCGTCCTCGGTCGTCGCGCGCTCGCCGAAGTGGCTCTGCGCGCCGCTGACCGCGAGCGACGAGGCGAAGACCGTGTGCCGGACGCCGGTCAGCCGGGCCGCCTCGAAGCAGTTGTCCATGCCCACCACGTTGAGCTTGGTGGCGACCCGGGGCGGCAGGTCGCTGCCGATGTAATAGGAGAGGTTGATCAGGCGCTCGGGCCTCACCTCCGCGAGGAGCACCATCACTTCGTCGAACTGCGTGACATCGCCGCGGACCACCTTGACCCGGTCGCCCTCGGCCCCGAACGCGGCGGCTCCCGGGTTGATGTCCATGCAGACGACGTCCTCGCCGCGCCCGACCAGCCGCGGAATGAGCCGGCGGCCGATGAACCCGGTGCCGCCGATGACCACGCTCGTCATGTCTCTCCCCCCTTGACCAGGTGAACCGCCCCATGAATTCCGGAGACCATTCTCGTCGAGTCACGTGACCGGCGCCCGCCCGCACGGGCAACCATGCCCTCCTGCCAGCGCCGGTCGGAACGTGCAGGATTTCGGCCGTTCCGAAAATGTCCTCTTCTTCTGTTCGTCTTCTTCGGAAACTCATTGAAAACTCGTCTTCTTCACGGCTTGTTGGCCCCCGGACCAGCCCTAATCGCCCCTGC
>JAJECB010000221.1 GCA_022822245.1 Gammaproteobacteria bacterium | reverse complement strand
TCCACGCCCCGCGGATCGACGCGAGCGGCGGCGCGTCGGTCACCGTCGACCCGAGGTTCGCGCCGGAGGTCGCGGCCGCCCTCCGCGAACGGTACCCGGTCGAGGCCTGGCCGAACGCGGTGTACCCGGCAATGTATGCTTGTCCGAACGGGGCCGGCGCCCTCGAGGACGGCGGCCGGGTGGGGGCGGCCTACGTCATGTCGCCGTGGGCGCTCGCGGCGCCGGCGGAGCCGGCCTGACCGGCCGGCCCGTCCGCGGAGCCGGGAGAGCACCGGGGGCGGACCCGGTTGCGGCCCGACCCGCCCGTAAGCAGGCAAAGGAGAACGAGGGAATGAACGAGGTGCTCGAGGTCCCGGAGGCTCGGATCGCGGAGGGAGAGGCCGGCATGGCCGAAGTCATCCGTTCGCGCCGGACCATCCACGACTTCCGCGAGGAGCCGGCCCCGGCGGAGCTCGCCCGCAAGGCCCTCGATCTCGCGCGGTGGGCTCCCAACCACCACCTGACCGAGCCCTGGCGCTTCTATCTCCTCGGGCCGGAGACGGCGTCCGCGATCGCCCGCCTCAACGCCGAGATCGTGACCGCCAAGAGCGGCCCGGAGGCCGGGGCGGCGAAGCTCGACCGGTGGAGCCGGATCCCGGGCTGGATCGTGGTGACCTGCGCCAACACCGAGGATCCGCTCCGGTCCCGCGAGGACTACGCCGCGTGTTGCTGCGCGATCCACAACTTCTCGCTCTACCTGTGGAGCGAGGGGGTCGGCGTCAAGTGGACGACGGGGGCGGTGACCCGCGACCCGCGCTTCTACGACCTCGCGTGGATCGATCCGGAGGCGGAGACGGTGGTCGGCCTCGTCTGGTACGGCTACCCGGCGGAGGTCCCGAACCCCGCCCGCCGCCCCCTCGAGGAGGTCTCCGTCAGCCTCCCCTGATCTCCACCGTCCCGCCCCCTTCCTGCAACCCCGCTGTCCCGCCGCTACGGGAGCGGGGACGCGCCGGCGCCGCGCGCATGTCTCCACAAGATGATTTCCAACAGATTCGTTGGCAACGAATCTGTTGGAAATCGTCCCTGTCAAGAACCGGAACCTTCCCCCGGACGAAGGTATGTTGATCCGAGCTGATCGGCGGTCCGGCATCCGCCTGCAATGGGAACGAGGGGAGAGGAAGGGAGGTCAGCCCCAGAGGTCGGGGAAGGGGGGGGCGACCCGGCCGTCGGGGTGGTAGTCGAGGCCGGGCTCGCGGTCGCGGGCGAGGAGCAGGGGACCGTCGAGGTCCACGAAGCGCGCCCCCTGGGCGACGAGAAGGGCCGGAGCCATCGCGAGCGACGTCGCGAGCATGCAACCCACCATGATCCCGAATCCCGCCGCGGTCGCCGCGTCGCGGAGGGCGAGGGCCTCGGTGAGCCCCCCGGTCTTGTCGAGCTTGACGTTGACGACGTCGTAGCGGCCGGCAAGGGTCGGGAGGTCGGCCCGAGTGTGGCAGGACTCGTCGGCGGCGACGGGGACCGCCCGTTCGATGTCGGCGAGCGCGGCGTCGGCGCCCGCCGGGAGCGGCTGTTCCACAAGCTCGACCCCGAGGCCGGCGAGCGCGGAGAGGGAGCGACGCAGGGTCTCCGCCGTCCACCCCTCGTTCGCGTCCACGATGAGGCGGGCGTCGGGCGCTCCCGCCCGCACCGCGGCGACCCGTTCGGTCACCCGATCGCCGTCGAGCTTCACCTTGAGGAGGGGGCGGTGCGCGTGGCGGGCGGCCGCCTCGCGCATCGCGTCCGGCTCGTCGATGCCGAGGGTGTACGCGGTGACCACGGGCCCCGGAGACGGCTCCGAGGCCGATTCCCACGCCCGCCGCCCGGTCCGCTTCGCCTCGAGGTCCCACAGGGCGCAGTCGATGGCGTTGCGGGCGGCTCCCGGCGCCATCGCGCCCGCGAGCGCCTCGCGCCCGAGGCCGGCTTCGAGCTCTCCGCGCAACCCCTCGATGGACGCGACCACGCTGTCGACGGTCTCGCCGTAGCGGGCGTAGGGGACGCACTCCCCGCGGCCCGCGGCGGCGCCGTCCCGGATCTCGACGAGCACGGTGTGGGCGGCCGTCCGCGCCCCGCGCGAGATGCGGAACACCCCGGCGAGCGGCCAGGATTCCCGGCGCACCGTGAGGGCCGGCACGGGCTCAGAGCGCGCAGATTTCGCCAATGTTCGTCGCGAGGGCGCCAGGATGCCGCGGTAGCGGGCCGCACGTACCGAAAGAGCGCGTACGCGCTGCTGAGGCGTAGTCGACACCAGCGCTTGCGCGCTGTTGAAGCGACTTGAGGGAGTACGGCCCGCGATAGCGAGAGAATTGGCGTCCGCAGCAGGACATCGGCGAAATCTGCGCGCTACAGCATCGCGTCGAGGATGCGGTCCACGCCTCCCCGCGCGGGGTCGATGCACGGGAGGCCGACTTCGGCCTCGCTCTTCTCGAGGAGCACCTGCGCGTCCTCCGCATCGAGGTCCTTGGTGTTGATGGAGACGCCGGCGAAACGCGGGGCGGGGCTCACCACCCGGGCGGCCGCGAGGTTGGCCTCGATGCAGCTCGCGAGGTCCGGGAGCGCTCGCCCGGGAAGCCCCCGCATGTGGGTACGGGTCGGTTCGTGGCAGAGCACCAGGGTATCGGGCTGGGCGCCGTGCAGGAGCCCGAGGCTCACCCCCGCGTAGGAGGGATGGAAGAGCGAGCCCTGGCCCTCGATGAGGTCCCAGTGGTCGTCCGGAGCGGCCGGGCAGAGCTGCTCGATGGCCCCGGACATGAAGTCCGAGACGATCGCGTCAACCGCGACCCCCGACCCCTCGATGAAGATGCCGGTCTGTCCGGTGGCCCGGAAGTGGGACTCGATCCCCCGCGCTTCGAGTTCTCGCTGCAGGCACAGCGTCGTGTACATCTTGCCCACCGAGCAGTCCGTGCCGACGGTGAGGAGGCGGCGGCCGCTCCGCGGCTCTCCGGTGCCGATCGGGAACGAGCCCTCGGGGTGCCGCACGTCGTGCAGGGTGCGCCCGCCGCGCCGGGCCGCCTCCGCCACGGCGGGAATGTCGCCGAGGCGAGCGTGGAGCCCGCTCGCGACGTCCATGCCGGCCTCGAGGGCGGCGACCATGGTGTCGATCCAGTCCTGCGAGAACACCCCGCCCCGGTTGACCACTCCGACGAGCAGGGTTCGGGCGCCTCGCTCCCAGCCTTCCGCCACCGAAAGCTCGGGGAGATCAACCGAGGGCACGCATCCCGGAAGGCGGATCTGGCCAACGCACTCTTCCGGGCGCCACTGCCAGACGCCGATCGCGGTCTTCGCGGAAAGCTCGTCCCACGCGTCGCCGAGGAACAGCAGGTATGGGCGATTGATGCTCATGGGCTGCACAATATAGCCTCTTGACCGAAGAAATCACCGATCTGTCTTGTCGCGAGGGTGCCAGGATACCGCGGAGGCGCGAAGACCCGTGGTTTTCGCGCGGACCGCGCGAGCGCGTCCGGGCGACGGAGGGGGTTTCGATGGCGGCTGATCGGCGGGCGGGCACCGGAACGGTTCCGAACGTGCTGGCCGTCGCCGGCTCGGACAGCGGCGCGGGGGCCGGCATCCAGGCCGACCTCAAGACGTTCGCCGCCCTCGGGGTGTACGGTTGCTCGGCGGTGACCGCGATCACCGCCCAGAACACCCGGTCGGTGCAGCGGATGACCCCGGTGGCGGGCGCCATGGTCGAGGCGCAGATGGAGGCGGTCTTCGGCGACATCCGGATCGCGGCGGTCAAGATCGGGCTGCTGCCGACCGCGCGCGTCGTGCGGGCGGTGGCGAGGGTGCTGGCGCGCCACGACGGCCCGGACGTGGTATACGACCCGGTCGCCGCGGCGAGCACCGGCCGGCCCCTCCAGGCCGAGTCCGCCCTGGAGGCGGTGCGCACCGACCTGCTGCCTCGGGTGACGGTGGTGACCCCGAACGTCGCCGAGCTGGCCGGGTTGACCGGGTCGCCCCCGCCCCGCACCGACTCCGAGGTCGACCGGGCGGCGCGGCAGCTTCTCGACGCCGGTCCCGAATGGGTGCTGGTCACCGGGGGACACCGCTCCGGACGATTCTGCCGCGATCGGCTGCACGGGCCGCGTGGTTCGGGAGGCGCGAGGTGGTATCGTGCGCTTCGCGTGGAGACGCCTCACGGCCACGGCACCGGATGCACGCTGTCATCGGCCATCGCGGCCCGGCTCGCGCTCGGCGACAGGGTTCCGGATGCGGTGAAGGCGGCCAAGGACTATCTGGGAGAGGCGCTCGCCGCGGCGGTCGATCTGGACGTGGGACACGGCCCGGGCCCCCTGAATCATTTCTTTGCCATGTGGAGGAAGACATGAACCTGGCATCGACCTGGCCGGCGGACGGACCGGACCGCGCCGAGCTGGCCGCCTTCGCCGAAACGCTGGCCGATGCCGCCCGCACGGTCGCCCGCCGCGAGTTCCGGGCCGCGTTCGAGGTCCAGTACAAGGCCGACGGCTCTCCGGTGACTCGCGCCGATCGCGAGGTGGAGGAGACGTTGACCGCTCTCATTCGCGAGCGCTTCCCCCGGCACGCGATCCTGGGGGAGGAATTCGGCCGCACCGGCGAGATCGATGCCCGCTGGCGCTGGGCGCTCGACCCCATCGACGGGACCAAGAACTTCGTGACCGGCCGCCCCCTGTTCGGAACCCTGATCGCCTTTCTCGAGGAGGATCGGCCCATCCTGGGGGTGATCGAGGCGCCCGCGCTCGGCGAGCGGTACGTAGGCGCGTCCGGGGAGCCCACCCGTTTCAACGGCCGGCAATGCCGGACCAGCCGGTGCGCCCGGATCGCGGACGCTCGGGTGAGCGCCACGACTCCGGACCTCTTCGATTCCGACGAGGTGGTGGCCTTCGACGACGTGAGCTTCGCCGCCCGGATGCGGACCTTCGGGGGTGACTGCTACCAGTACGCGCAGCTCGCGGCCGGCCATCTCGACCTGGTGGTGGAGGCGCAGCTCGCTCCGTACGACCTGCTCGCGCTTGCGCCGGTGGTCGCCGGCGCGGGCGG
>JAJECB010000258.1 GCA_022822245.1 Gammaproteobacteria bacterium | reverse complement strand
GAACCTCTTCCGGCACGGGTGGCTGCTGCTCTACCTCTTCGGCGCCTCCCCGGCCCTCTCGCGGTCGTTCCTTCCCGCCGGGGCGCCGGAGCTCGAGGCGATCGGCGAGGACGCGTGGCATGCGCCGTTCGGCACGTCGCTCAGGATGAGCGACATCGGGTACACGAACCGGATCCCGGGCGGGATCGGCATCCGCTACGACGACCTCTACAGCTACGCGGCGAGCCTGTACCGCGCGATCACCACTCCGCACCTGCCGTGGGAGGCGCTGGGGGTGCGGCGCGGGGCGGAGTACCGCCAGCTCAACGCGAACCTGCTCCAGATCGAAAACGAGTACTACAGCTCGGTCCGCCCCAAGCAGCCGACCCGCCGCGGCGAGCGGCCGACCGAGGCGCTCCAGCGGCGGGGGGTGCGGTACGTCGAGCTGCGGTCCATCGACCTCGACCCCTCGTCTCCGATCGGGCTCACCGAGGACCGCCTCGCGTTCCTCGAGGTCTTCATGCTGTTCTGCCTGCTCTGCGACAGCCCGCCTCTCGGGGGAGAAGAGCGCCGGGCGATCGACGCGAACCAGAATCGGGTCGCGGTCCGGGGGCGGGACCCCGCCCTCACCCTTATACGCGAAGGGAGCGAGGTGCCCCTGCGAACCTGGGCGGGCGAGATCCTCGACGAGCTGACCGCAGTGGCGGAGCTCGTCCGGACCCCGGACGACGATCCGGCGGCGGTGGTCCGGGCCGTGCACGCGTCGGTCGAGACGCCGGAGGCGACGCCGTCGGCCCGATTCCTCGAGGAGATGAAGGCGGCGGGCGGCTCCCACTTCGAGTACGTCCTCCACCTGTCGCGGCGCCATGCCGAGGCCCTGCGAAGCGACCCCCTTCCGGATGCCGAGCGGATCCGGTTCGAAGAGGAGGCGAAGGCATCGATCGCCCGCCAGGCGGCCCTCGAGGCCGGAGACTCGGTGACCTTCGAGGAGTACCTGGCCCGATTCTTCGCCTGACCGAGCGCGCTTCACCAATGCGCCCTGCACGGTACCCGCCGGGCGAGGCGCACGGGCGGCGGAGCCGTGTATTCTGATCCGCGGACCATCGGAGGAACGGAATGGAACCCCGGATCGTGTATGTCAACTCGCCCTTCGACAACCGCGAGGCGGTCGCGGAGCTGGCCCCGGCCGGGTTCGAGCTGGTGCAGGCGAGGGCCGGAACTCCCGCGTACCTCGAAGCGCTCGCGGAGGCGAGCTACCTCGTCGGTTTCGTCGACGGGCTCGTCGAGGAGGGGCTCTATCGCGCCGCCCCGAAGCTCAGGCTCATCCAGTTGCTGAGCGCCGGCTACGACCGCGCGGACGTCTCGGCGGCCCGCCGGGCCGGCGTGCCACTCGCGAACAACGGGGGCGCCAATGCGGTCGCGGTGGCCGAGCATGCGATGCTGCTGATGCTCGCCGTGTGCCGGCGCCTGCCCCTCCAGCACGCGAACGTGGGGAGCGGCCGCTGGCGCGGCAACGAGCCGCCGCGGGTGCACGAGCTCAAGGGCCGGACCCTCGGCATCGTCGGGCTCGGCACCATCGGCAAGAAGACCGCGCGGCTCTCCGGCGCGTTCGGCATGACCGTGCACTACTACGACATCGCGCGGCTCACCGAGGATGCCGAGGACGCCCTCGGGGTCCAGTTCCGGCTGCTCGGAGAGCTCCTGCGAACCTCCGACATCGTGTCGCTCCACGTTCCCCTCAACCCGACCACCCGCCACCTCATCGGCGCCCGCGAGATCGGTCTCCTCAAGCCGACCGCGGTGCTCGTCAACACGAGCCGCGGACCGGTCGTCGACGAAGTCGCGCTCACCGAGGCGCTGGCCGCGGGGAAGATCGCGGGGGCGGGTCTCGACGTCTTCGACCAGGAACCTCCGGAGGCGGACAACCCCCTGTTTTCGCTCGATAACGTGGTACTGACGGCGCACCTCGCGGGGCCCACCGTCGAGAGCAGCACGGCGCGGCTCCGGAACGCGTTCGACAACGTCGAGCGCGTGGAACGGGGGGAGCCGGCGCTCTGGGTCGTCCCGGAGCTCGAGGAGTCCCCGGCGGACGCCGATCCGGCCTGAGGCCCGGCACGCGGGCATTTGTCAACCGGCCTCCGTCAAAAGTACAATTCGCGCGGCTTCGCCGGAGGCCGCGCGCGGCCCCGCGTCCGCGCGTCCCGAGCGACTCGAAGGGTGGTGACTCCATGCTGGATGCGATTCTCGGATTTGACGGAATTCTCGGTCTCGCCCTCTGGGAGAAGGCGGTCGCGGCCCTCCTCCTCACCCACCTCACCATCGTCTCGGTAACCGTGTACCTGCACCGGTACTCGGCGCACCGGGCCATCGACATCCATCCCGCCCTCTGCCACGTGTTCCGCTTCTGGCTGTGGCTCACCACCGGGATGAACACCAAGGGGTGGACCGCGATCCACCGCATGCACCACGCGAACACCGAGACCGAAGAGGACCCCCACAGCCCGGTCATCCTGGGGCTGCCCAAGGTCCTCTTCGAAGGGGTGGAGGTCTATCGGCTCTCCCATACCGAGGAGGTGATGGAGCGCTACGGCCACGGCACCCCCGACGACTGGCTCGAGCGCCGCATCTACTCGGATCGGGGCAACACCAGCATATTTGTCCTGCTCGCCATCGACCTCCTCCTTTTCGGGCCGATCGGGCTCACCATCTGGGCCGTCCAGATGGCCTGGATCCCGTTCTTCGCGGCCGGGGTCATCAACGGGGTGTGCCACCACACCGGCTACCGGAACTTCGAGACCCCCGACGCCTCCACGAACTTCGTGCCGTGGGGGATCCTCATCGGCGGGGAGGAGCTCCACAACAACCATCACACCTATCCGAGCTCCGCCAAGTTCTCCGTCAAGTGGTGGGAGATCGACGTCGGATGGGCGTGGATCAAGGTCTTCTCGTGGCTCGGACTGGTCCGCATCAAGCGCGTCCCGCCCGAGGTGCTTCGAATCGAGGGCAAGCACGAGATCGACCTCGACACCATCCGGGCCGTCATCAGCGACCGGTTCCGGGTGATGGCGCGGTACCGCCGGATGGTGGTAGAGCCCATCGCCCGCATGGAGCGCGAGCGGGTGGAGCCCAAGGCCCGGGACGTCCTCGACCGGGCGAAGTCCCTCCTGTGGCGGACCGATGCCTTCGACAACGACGACGAGCGCGAGCTTCGCAGCCGGCTCCTGCACTGCAGCGACACGCTTCGCACCATCTACGAGAAGCGGGTCGAGCTCCAGCGGCTGTGGGAAATGCGGACCGCGAACATCGAGGAGCTGGCCGGCGGGCTCCGTGACTGGTGCCGGAAGGCCGAGGAGAGCGGCATCGCGTCCCTTCGCGAGTTTTCCGAGTACCTCCGCACCTACGCGGGCGCGGACCGCCATCCCGAAGCGGCGGCCGGTGCCTGACGCGAACCGGGCGGCGCGCCCCCGCGCCCGGGCCGCGGCGGGCGGCTGACCGCGGTTCGCGGCGGCACGAAACGAAGCAACCTCGAAGGAACGACCCATGCCGGATCCCGGGATCACCGCGTTCGGTGCCTACATTCCCCGTCTCCGCCTCCAGCGTTCGGCGATCCTGCGGGCGAACGCATGGGCCAACGGCGCGCTCGCCGCGCACGGCCGGGGGGAGCGGTCGATGTGCAACTGGGACGAGGACAGCGTCACGATGGCCGTCGAGGCGGCCCGGGACGCGCTCGCGGACGCCGACCGGAGCACGGTGTCGGCGGTCCACCTCGCCTCCACCACCCTGCCCTTCACCGATCGGCAGAATTCCGGGATCTGCGCCGAGGCGCTCAACCTCGGGACCGACATCGCGACCCTGGACGTCACCTCTTCGCTCCGGGCAGGCACCACCGGACTCGTGAACGCCCTCGGGGCGGTCCGGGCCGGCGCGCCGGGCGAGGTGCTCTTCGTCGCTTCGGAACACCGCCGCAGCCGTACCGGAACCCCCCAGGAGCTCCTGTACGGCGACGGGGCGGCCGCCCTTCGCCTCGGGCGCGACGGCGTCGTCGCGCGCCTCGTCGCGCACCACACGACGTCGGTCGACTTCGTCGACCACTACCGCGGCCCGCAGAGCGAGTTCGACTACGACTGGGAAGAGCGGTGGGTGCGCGACGAGGGCTACCTCAAGATCGTGCCCCCGGCGGTCGCGGAGGCGCTTCGCGGCGCCAATCTCGAGCCGGACGCGATCGATCGCTTCCTCCTGCCCTGCTCCCTCCGGCGGGTGCCGGACATGGTCGCGAAGCGGACGGGGATCCGCGCCGAAGCGGTCGGCGACGTCATGCAGCAGGCCTGCGGCGACACCGGCGCCGCCCACGCCGTGCTGATGCTGTGCCGGGCGCTCGAGGAGGCGCAGCCGGGAGAACGGATCCTGGTCGCGGGGTTCGGGCAGGGCTGCGACGTGCTCGTGTTCGAGGCGACCGACGCGATCCGCTCCCTCCCCCCCCGGCGCGGGGTCTCGGGCGCCCTCGCCCGCCGCACCCCCGAGGAGAACTACGACCGCTTCCTCACCTTCAACGGGCTCGTGGACAAGGACTTCGGCAAGCGCGCGGAGACCGACCACCAGACCCCGCTCAGCACCCTGTACCGCAACCGGCGGATGCTGACCGGCTTCGTCGGAGGCCGGTGCGAGCGATGCGGGACGGTGCAGTTCCCGAAGTCCCATTACTGCGTCAACCCCAACTGCGGGGCCCTCGACTCCCAGTCGGACCACGAGATGGCCGACGCCCCGGGAACCGTCAAGACCTGGACCGCCGACTCGCTCACCTTCTCCATCGACCCGCCGGCCTACTTCGGAATGGTGCAGTTCGAGGGCGGCGGGCGCCTGATGGTCGACTTCACCGACGTCGACCGGGAAACGTTCGACATCGGGGCGCGGGTCGGAATGCAGTTCCGGGTGCGCGAGTTCGATCCGGAGCGCGGTTTCAGGAAGTACTTCTGGAAGGCGGTCCAGACGGATTGAATTCAACACGAATCATCGACAGGAATTACACATCGGAGGCACCACCATGGCCACTGGAATCAAGGACAAGGTCGCGATCCTCGGGATGGGGTGCTCGAAGTTCGGCGAGCGTTGGGACATGGAGGCGCAGGACCTCATGGTCGAGGCGTTCACCGAGTGCCTCGCCGACGCCGGCATCGAGAAGGACCGGATTGATGCCGCGTGGCTCTCCACCGCGATCGAGTCGGTCCACGTCGGCTCGAGCGGGCTCCCCCTCGCGGTTGCGCTGCGCCTTCCCTACATCCCGGTGACCCGGGTCGAGAACTTCTGCGCGAGCGGTACCGAGGCGTTCCGGGGGGCGGTCTACGCGGTGGCGTCGGGGGCGTGCGACGTGGCCCTCGCCCTCGGCTGCGAGAAGCTCAAGGACACCGGCTACGGCGGCCTCCCCCAGCGCACCCGCGGGGTCACCAACGACATGTACTGGCCGAACCTCTCCGCCCCCGGGATGTTCGCCCAGCTCGCGGCCGGCTACCGGGGCGCGCACGGGGTGGACAAGGACGATCTCAAGCGCGCGATGGCCCGGGTCTCCGTCAAGAGCCATGCGAACGGGGCCAAGAACCCCAAGGCCCACCTGCGGCGCGAGGTGTCGGAGGAGCAGGTGCTGAAGGCGCCCATGGTGGCCGAGCCCATCGGCCTCTTCGACTGCTGCGGGGTGAGCGACGGCGCGGCGTGCGCGATCGTGACCACCCCGGAGATCGCCCGCGAGCTCGGCAAGACCGAGTTCGTGACCGTCAAGGCGATGCAGCTCTCCGTGTCGAACGGCGAGGAGGCGGGCCACTCGGGCTGGGACGGCGCCCACGTCAAGACGACCCGGATCGCGTCGAAGAAGGCCTACGAGGAGGCAGGGATCCGCAACCCGCGGGCCGAGCTCGACATGACCGAGGTGCACGACTGCTTCTCCATCACCGAGCTGGTGACGATGGAGGACCTCGGGCTCGCCGAGGAAGGGAAGGCGTGGCGCGAGGTCCTCGACGGGGCGTTCGACGCGGACGGGGACGTGCCGTGCCAGATCGACGGCGGGCTCAAGTGCTTCGGGCATCCGATCGGCGCTTCGGGGCTGAGGATGCTCTACGAGATGTACCTGCAGCTCCTCGGCCGGGCGGGCGAGCGTCAGCTCGACGACCCGCGGCTCGGGCTCACCCACAACCTCGGCGGCTTCCCCCACATGAACGTGAGCAGCGTGTCGATCGTGGGGCGCTACGAGGGCTGACGCCCGAGGGGTCCGGGTCAGGGTTCGGGTCCGCCCGTCGGGCCACCGGGAGCCTGGCCCGGAAGGCGATGTGATCGGGAACCGCTCGGAGTTGCGTTCGTGACGGCGGAGAAACGGCGATGAGCGGGGTCGTGATGTACTCGAGCCGCTTCTGTCCCTTCTGCTCGGCGGCGAAGCGGCTCCTCGCCGCCCGGGGGGTCTCCTTCGAAGAGATCGACGTCGACTTCGAGCCGGAGCGCCGGACGGAGATGATGGCCCGGGCGGGCGGGCGCCATACGGTCCCCCAGATCTTCGTCGGAGAGCATCACGTCGGCGGGTGCGACGAGCTCTACGCGCTCGAGCGGGCGGGCGAGCTCGCCCCGCTGCTCGAAGGGGCCGCGTCGTGACCTCCGCCGCCGCGGAGCCGTTTCGCGCCGCCTGCATCCAGCTCACCTCCGACCGCGATCCGGAGAAGACGTTTCCGGCCGCCGCCGCCCTCGTTCGGGAGGCGGCCGCGGCGGGCGCTTCGCTCATCATGACTCCCGAGGTGACGCCAATGCTGGAGCCCCGGGGGCGGCTCGTGCTCGAGAAGGTCCGCCCGGAGGCGGCCGACGAGTGGCTTCCCCGATACCGCTCCCTCGCCCGGGAGACCGACGCCTGGCTGCTTCTCGGCTCGATGGCGGTCAGGGCCGACGAGGAGCGCTGCGCGAACCGCTCCCTCCTCATCGACCCGAGCGGCACGGTCGTCGCCCGCTACGACAAGATCCACATGTTCGATGTCGACCTCGAAGGGGGCGAGTCCTACCGGGAGTCGCGCCGCTACCGCCCCGGGGGCGAGGCGGTGGTCGCGGACACCCCATGGGGCCGGATCGGCATGACCGTCTGCTACGACATGCGCTTCCCGTCCCTGTACCGCGACCTCGCCCAGGCGGGAGCGGACTACCTCACCGTGCCGTCCGCCTTCGCCCGCCCCACCGGGCGCGCCCACTGGCACGTGCTGCTCCGCGCCCGGGCCATCGAGACCGGCTGCTTCGTCTTCGCCCCCGCCCAGTGCGGCGAGCACGCGGAGGGCCGCAGGACCTTCGGCCACTCCCTCATCGTCGACCCGTGGGGTGAGGTGCTCGCGGACGGCGGGGAGGAGCCCGGCGTGGTGATGGCCGAGATCGACCCCGCGCGCATCCACAAGGCCCGCCGGATGGTGCCCTCCCTCGGGCACGACCGCTCCTGGACCCCGCCCGCCAAGCTCCGAGAGTACGCCGCCGACTGACCGCCGATTTCGCCGGCCGGCCAATCGTCTGCCATGCCCCGCGGACCTCGCTGGCGAACGGTATGGCTGCGGTCGACGATCGCGGCGGCGGACAGCCGCCCGTCCGGTTTCCCGCCAGTGCCCGCGGCCCCCGTCACATCATTATGCGTCCGTGCATCATGTCCGCAGACATAATCCTTGAAGGTCAGACGTGGAGCTCGGGGGGGGCGACGTGGCGGCGGAAGCCTTCGCGTTCGCCGAGCCGGGCGAGCCACGCGTCCACGTGGGGCATGGGGCCGCCCCACTGGCCGAAGACGCGCCACCGGTAGACCGCGGCGCCGGTCGGGATGTCGCCCATCGAGAAGCGGTCGCCCGCCACGTAGGCGGTGCGCGCGAGCTGCGCTTCGAGGCCCTCGACCGAGCGCGCGATCGCTTCCCCCGCCTCGTCCACCGCGCCGGGGGTGCGCTGGTCCTCGGGCAGGCGATGGAGCTCCAGGATCTGGGTGTTGAGGGGTGGCTCGAGGTGCTCGTTCGTCCAGGACATCCACTGGACGGCGCGGGCGATGGTCT
>JAJECB010000219.1 GCA_022822245.1 Gammaproteobacteria bacterium | reverse complement strand
GGGGCCGCATCATCAACAACGGCTCCATCTCCGCCCACACCCCGCGCCCCTTCTCGTCCCCCTATACCTCGACCAAGCACGCGATCACCGGCCTCACCAAGTCCACCGCCCTCGACGGGCGGGCCTACGACATCGCCTGCGGCCAGATCGACATCGGCAACGCCGAGACGGACATGACGGCCCGGATGGCGCGGGGAGTGCCCCAGCCGAACGGCACGACGATGACGGAGCCCACCATGGCGGTGGAGAACGTGGGGCGCGCCATCGCCTACATGGCGACCCTTCCGCCGGACGCGAACGCCCTCTTCCTCACCGTGATGGCGACCAGGATGCCGTTCGTGGGCCGGGGCTGACGGTCCGCGGGCGGCGGGACACCGCGCCACGCCGCGCGGCACCGCACCGCACCCGGGCTCTCACCCCAACTCGCACCCAGCAACAACCGATTACCAACCCAAGGAGCAGACGGATGTCGACGATTACCGGCGCGACCCTACTCGTGAGGAGCCTCAAGCAGCAGGGCGTGGAGCACATGTTCGGGGTGGTGGGATTTCCGGTGCAGCCGGTCGCCGCCGCCGCCCAGAAGGAAGGAATGACCTACGTCGGGATGCGCAACGAGCAGGCCGCGTCCTACGCCGCCCAGGCCGCCGGCTACCTCACCGGACGCCCCGGAGCGTGCCTCACCGTCTGCGGGCCGGGCGTCATCCACGCCCTCGCCGGTCTCGCCAACGCGAAGTGGAACGCCTGGCCGATGATCCACATCGGCGGGGCCTCCCCCACGTATCAGAACGGCATGGGCGCGTTCCAGGAGGAGCGCCAGGTGATGGCCGCCACCCCCTACTGCAAGTACGCCCAACAGGTGGACCGGGCGGACCGCATCCCCTACTTCGTCGAGCAGGCGGTCCGGACCTCCATCTTCGGCCGCCCCGGCGCCGTCTACCTCGATTTTCCCGACAACATCATCCGCGAGGAGATCGAGGAATGCGAGGTACCCGCGGCCGCGACCGTGCCCGAGCCGCCGCGCTTCCATGCCGCCCCGGAATCCGTCGAGGCCGCCCTCGACGCGCTCGAGTCCGCCGAGCGGCCCCTCGTCATCATCGGCAAGGGCATGGCCTGGTCGCGGGCGGAGGACGAGGTGCGCGCGTTCATCGAGCGGACCCGCCTCCCCTTCCTCGCCTCTCCGATGGGCAAGGGGGTGATGGACGACGGCCACGCCCTCTCGGTCGGGGCGGCGCGCAGCCTCGCCCTCCGGGAGGCCGACGTCGTGTTCCTGATGGGCGCGAGGCTCAACTGGATCATGCACTTCGGGCTCCCGCCGCGCTTCTCCGAGAACGTGCGGGTGATCCAGCTCGACCTCCATCCGGAGGAGATCGGCACCAACGTACCGACCGAGGTCGCGCTCCCGGGAGACGGGCGGGCGGTCGTCTCCCAGCTCAACGAGTCGCTCCGGAACCGCCAGTGGTTCTATCCGGACGACACCGCGTGGCGCTCCGCCCTCGCGGAGAGCGCGGCCAAGAACCAGGCGACCATCGGCCCCATGATGGACGACGACGAGGTGCCGATGAACTACTACCGGGCGCTCCGCGACATCCGTGAATGGATGCCGGAGGACGCGATCATCGTGAGCGAGGGCGCCAACACGATGGACATCGGCCGCACCCAGCTCCCCAACGCGCAGCCCCGCAAGCGGCTCGACGCCGGCACCTACGGGACGATGGGGGTCGGGCTCGGCTTCGCCATCGCCGCCGCGGTGGCCTGCCCCGACGAGCCGGTGGTCGCGGTCGAGGGCGATTCCGGTTTCGGCTTCTCGGGGATGGAGGTCGAGACGATCTGCCGCCTCGGTTTGCCCGTCAAGACGGTGGTGCTCAACAACGGCGGGATCGGAGCGTCGGCCGGCGAGGAGCCGAACGTGGAGGGCCTGCTCCCGCCCGGCGCCCTCACCCGCGGCGCCCGCTACGACCTCATGATGGAGGCGTTCGGGGGGCGCGGGTACCACGTCGAGGACCCGGCGGACCTCCGCAAGGCCCTCGACGACTCGATGGCGCACGACGGCCCGACCCTCGTCAACGTCGAGATCAATCCCAAGGCGGAGCGGAAGCCCCAGAAGTTCCGCTGGCTCACTACCTGAGCCTGTCCGGCCGAGCCCGCACCGACTCCCCGCACCGCCGGGGAGTCGGTGCCTCGCCTTCGCGCACCCGCTGCGGCACGCCGCCGCGCGGCCGCGCGGCCGCGCGGCGCAGCGTCAGGGGGACGTGACTCTGCGGCCGATGTCGGTGCGGCAGAAACGGCCCGGCCAGTCGATGCGGTCCGCGCGCGCGTAGGCGCGCTCGCGCGCCGCCGCGAGATCGTCCCCGAGCCCGCACACGCAGAGCACCCGGCCTCCCGCCGTCACCACCCGGCCGCCCTCTCCGAGCGCGGTCCCGGCATGGAACACACGGGTTTCCGGGAGGTTCTCGTCCAGCCCGAGGATCGGATCTCCGTGCCGGACCGCGCCCGGATAGCCTTCCGCCGCGAGCACCACGCCGAGGGCGGTTCGAGGGTCCCACTCCGCCGCACCGCCCGGAAGCCGCCCCGCCGCCGCCGCCCCGCACATCTCGGCAAGGTCCGAGCGGAGCCTCAGCATGATGGGCTGGGTCTCCGGATCGCCGCACCGCACGTTGAACTCGAGCACCCGCGCCGTGCCGTCCGCTCCGATCATCAGGCCGGCGTACAGGAATCCGGTGAACGGAGCGCCTTCCGCGGCCATGGCGCGCACCGTCGGCCGGACGACCGCCCGCATCACCTGCTCGTGCAGCGCGGCGGTCACCACGGGAGCCGGGGAATGCGCCCCCATGCCCCCGGTATTGGGGCCGGCGCCTCCTTCGTCGCGGGTCTTGTAGTCCTGCGACGACGCGAGCGGAACCACCCGGTCCCGGTCCACCAGGCAGATGAAGCTCGCCTCGTCGCCCTCGAGGAAGTCCTCCACCACCACCCGTTCGCCAGCCGCGCCGAACGCCTCGTCGCGAAGCGCCGCCTCGAGCGCGGCGACCGCCTCGTCCACGGTGCGGGCGACGGTGACCCCCTTGCCCCCCGCGAGCCCGTCCGCCTTGACCACGCTCGGGGCGCCGCGCGAGCGCACGTAGTCGGCCGCCGGGGCGAGCCGGTCGAAGGTCTCGTGGCGGGCGGTCGGGATCCCGTGCCGGACGAGGAACGCCTTGGCGAAGCTCTTGGAGCCTTCGAGGCGCGCGGCCCGCGCGCTCGGGCCGAAGCAGGGGCAGCCTTCGGCGGCGAGGGAATCCGCAAGCCCGGCCACGAGGGGGGCTTCGGGGCCGACCACCGTCAGCGCGATCCGCCGCGAGGCCGCGAGCTCCACGAGGCCGTCGACGTCGTCGGCCGCAATCGCGACATTCTCGACCTTCGGCTCTCCCGCGGTCCCCGGGTTGCCGGGGGCGACGAAGACCCGTTCCACCCGCGGCGAGGCGGCGAGCTTCCACGCGAGAGCGTGCTCGCGTCCGCCCCCGCCGACCACCAGCACCTCCATCCTCGCCTCCGGTGCCTCCTCCGCTTCTACCGCGTGCCGTGCCAACGAGGCGGCGCATCGGACCGACGAGGCATGCGTCGCGCTCCCGGGAGCGCAGGCATCCTGCCCGCGAAGACCTTGGCAGGTCTCGATCCCATCGCGGGCGGGAAGCCGGCGCTCCCCGGGGGGGCAGCGCAGTTGATCGGGCTCAACCGAAAGGATGACGACGCCTCGAGGATTCTAGTGGCGGAAATGCCGCACGCGGGTCAAAACCATCGCCATCCCGTGCTCGTCCGCGGCGGCGATCACCTCGGGGTCCCGCCGCGAGCCCCCCGGCTGGATCACCGCCGCGACCCCCGCCTCCGCCGCCGCGTCGACGCCGTCGCGGAACGGAAAGAAGGCATCGGAAGCCATCGCCGAGCCGCGGAGCTCGAGCCCCTCCTCCTCCGCCTTGAGCCGTCCGATGCGAGCCGAGTGCACCCGGCTCGTCTGACCCGCACCGATCCCGAGGGTGGCGCCGCCCCGGGCGTAGACGATGGCGTTCGACTTGACGAACCAAGCGATTCGCCAGGCGAACAGGAGATCGATCAACTCGGACGGCGTCGGCGCACGCCGGGTGGCGACATCGAGATCGTCCGCCGTCACCGCGTCGTGGTCGGCCTCCTGAACCAGGATCCCGCCCCCGACCGAGCGGATGTCGAGCGAAGCGCCCCGGTGGCCTCCGTCGCCGTCGGCGGATGGCTCCTCGGGCTCCCCCGTGACGAGGACCCGCACCCCCGGCTTCGCGGCGAGGGCCGCCGCCGCATCCGCGCCGGCGATGGAGGGCGCGACGATCACCTCCACGAACTGGCGTTCCAGCACCGCTCGCGTGAGCCCGCCGTCGAGCGGCCGGTTGAACGCGATGATCCCGCCGAACGCGGAGGTCGGATCGGTGCGGAACGCGCGCTCGTACGCCTCGCGCGCCGACGCCGCGACCGCCGCGCCGCACGGGTTCGCGTGCTTGACGATGACGCAGGCGGGCATGGCCCCCAGCGCGCGGACGCACTGCAGGGCGGCATCCGCGTCGGCGATGTTGTTGAACGAGAGCGGCTTCCCCTGAGCGAGGCGGGCGCCGGCCACCGTGGGCCCCGCGGCCGGGGCATCCCGGTCGCGGTACAGGGCGGCCGCCTGGTGCGGGTTCTCCCCGTAACGCAGCTCCGCCTGCCGGACGAGCCGGCCGGTGAGAACCGCCGGGAACCGGCTTCGCTCCGCCGGTTGGCGGTCCGTCCCGTCCACCGATCCGAGGTAGTCGGCGATGGCCGCGTCGTAGCGGGCGGTGTGGGCGAACGCCTTCACGGCGAGCGCGAACCGGGTCTCGGCGGAGAGAGCCCCGGAACGCCGCCGCATCTCCTCGATTACCCCGGGATAGTCGTCCGGGTCCGATACCGTGGCGACGCCGGCATGGTTCTTGGCCGCCGCCCGCAGCATCGCGGGCCCTCCGATGTCGATGTTCTCCACCGCCTCGGCGAGGCGGCAGTCCGGACGGGCAATCGTCCGTTCGAACGGATACAGGTTGACGGCCAGAAGGTCGATGGGCTCGATGCCGTGCTCGCGCATGACTTCGTCATCGGTGCCGCGACGCCCGAGCAGGCCGCCGTGCACAAGCGGATGAAGGGTCTTGACGCGCCCCCCCATGATCTCGGGGAAGCCCGTCAGGCCGGAGATCTCGGCGACCGGAATCCCGGCTTCCTCGAGGAGACGCGCGGTCCCCCCGGTCGAAACGAGCTCGACCCCGAGCCCGTGCAACGAGCGTGCGAACTCCTCGATTCCGTGCTTGTCCGAGACGCTGATCAGCGCTCGGCGAACTCTCGCTTCAGCCGCCACCGCCGCCCGTCGGCTGGGGCGTCTGCGGAACGAGGCCGTGCGCCCGAAGCTTCTTGCGGAGCGTGCCGCGATTGATGCCGAGGATCCGGGCCGCCCGGCCCTGGTTCCCGGCCGTTTCCTCCATTACCGCCGCGAGCAGAGAGCCTTCCACCTCGGCGATCACCAGACGGTACAACCCATCGAGCTCATCTCCCTCCATGCGGGAGAAGAGGTCGGAGACCCGGCCATGGACGAACTCGCGCAGACTGGGCTGCCTGCCATCCCCGCCACCGCCTCCCCCGCCTGCCGCGCCGGATTGGCCATCGCCCCGCATCCGTTCTTCCGACACTCTCTCGCGCCTCCTGCCACGCCGGGCGATCTGCAATCATGGCCGCATGGTACCGGCAAGAGCGGACACGACAAACCCCCCTGTACGCTCGTCCCCTGGACGCGGGTGATTCATCGAGACGGACGCTCCAACCGATTCGACGCGGAGATTCGCGACGGCCGTCGAAGCAATCGACCGGCACGCTCCGCCGACCGCGAGGTTCAAACGGTGGAGAGGCTACAAGCGGCTAGATGAGACGAAGATCGAAGCTCACCGCGACCTTGGAGGGGGCGACGAGATCGAAGGCGATATCGACGCGGGTTCCCGACGCCAGCCCTCCGGCGGGCACGGCCCCTCCGTCGAGGTACTCCGCCGGCTCGAAGGCCCGGCTGGCAATCGCCCGACCGTCCCTGCCGTAGAGGACGAAGACCACGACCGGGAACGGTCGAACCTCCGGCGAACGGTTCTCGAGCGTCGCCTTGACCGACAGGGCGCTGGTGTACTCCGCGTGCGGCCGCACCGTCCGGGCCACCACGCGGACCCCCTCTTCGCTGCTTCGCCGATTCGTCTCGCATCCGGTCACCGCGCAGAACTCGTCGAGGGCGGGAGCGACGCTCGGAAAGGTCGCGGCGAGATCTCCGGCCATGAACCACGCGTACTGGAAAACGAGCAGCAACAGCAGCGCAATGCACGAGTTGGCGGCCCAGCGGCGACCCCGCCGGACGTCCAGCCCCTCGATCCGGTTGAGGATCGCCTGTTCGCGGTTTCGGCGGCGCCGCGCCGCGACACGGCCCTCGTGGATGCGATCGGGGCCCGGTCGCTCTTGCGGCTCCTCCGTGGACACCCGGCGGACGTCTCCCACCATCGGGCCGGAGAGATCGGAGTCGAGGTCCACGTCGATTCCAACGTCGTCCAGGGAGACGGAGGGCAGCACCCGATCGTCTCCAAGCGGACCCTCCTCGAACGGATTTTCCCCGAGCGCGTCGGGGAGCGGATCGAACGACTCCTCCGAAACGTCCTCGAACGGGAGGTCGGAAACCGGGTCCGATCCGGCTTCGGGGAGGGCGGCCATGTCCACGGGGTCCCGATCCGTCCTCCACCGCACCGGCGCGGACGCTTCGTCCGGCTCCGACCACAGGCGCTCGGAGGCGTCGAAGGACTCGAGGCACTGCCCGCATCTCACCCAGGCCCGGGCGGCTCCGAGCTGGGCTTCGGTCACGCGGAACCATGTCCGGCATCCGGGACAGCATGTGTACATGCGTTCCCCCGTTGGCTAGCGAGGCTGCGCCTCGAACCGACGAGACCTGTTCGAAGCCTCCGGTCGCCGTTCGAAGCCCCATCGCGCCATACCGGCAGCAGCCTCGAACCTCTCATGCCGGAAGCCCGCTTCGAGAATTCGACTCATTCGGTCAATCTCCGGCCGCTCAAGGCGCCTGGCGGGCTCGGAGCCCGGCCAGCAGAACCCATTCGTCTTCGCGGTCCACGATCTCCAGCCCGAACCAGGGTGCGTATGCCTCGATCAGTCCGCCAGCCTGGCCGGCGAGGATCCCGGACAGCATCAGCTCGCCTCCGTGCCCCACGAGGTCCCCGAACTTCCCGGCAAGCGCGGCGAGGGGACCGGCCAGGACATTGGCGACCAGGACGTCCGACGTCGAGGTCTCCGAGCGGCGAAGCGCATCGGCGACCGCCGACGGCGACATGATATCGAAATGATCGGTCACCCGGTTGCGGCGCGCGTTCTCCCGAGCCGCCTCCAGGGCCTGCGGATCGATGTCGACGGCAAGGCACCGCCCGGCTCCGAGCGCGAGCGCCGCGATGCCGAGGATCCCGGAACCACATCCGTAATCGATCACGAGCTTCCCCGCGAGGTCCTGGCCCGCGAGACGCCGGAGGCAGAGACGGGTGCTCGGATGGGAGCCGGTACCGAACGCGAGCCCCGGATCGAGCCTCACGACCACCCCGGACCTCGCCTCGGGCGGGGGCTCGGCCCACGTAGGGCTGATCCAGAGCCGCTCGCCGAACCGCATCGGCTTGAATCGCTCCTGCCCCGCACGGATCCAGTCCGCGTCAGGAAGGCCGCTCACCCGGGCGGTCTCCAGGACTTCGGGGGGAAGGCACCCGGCAAGCCGCCCGACCCCGTCCACCCCGGCCGGGAACAGGCCCCGGACGCGGACCCGTCCCCAGAGCACCCGATCGGGCGGCCAGGATTCGAAGCGAGGCTCGTCCCCCCCGTCCTCGAGGGAGATCGCGATCGCTCCGGCCGCCGAGAGCGCCTCCTCGACCGCGTCCGCGCCGTCGCCGGAGCACTCCAGGGCGACGCGGACCCAGCCGGTGGAATCGGCCCCGTCCATCCGCCGCGGCCGGACTACCGCGCGAGCTTGCGCTCGAGGTAGCTGATTCCGACACCGCCCTCGATGAACCCGCTATCGCTCAGCAGATCCACGTGCATCGGCACGTTGGTGCGGATCCCCTCCACGATGATCTCGTCGAGGGCGATCCGCATTCGCGCGATGGCGGATTCGCGGGTATCGCCGAACGCGATCAGCTTCGCGATGAGCGAATCGTAGTTGGGAGGCACCGTGTATCCGGTGTACAGGTGGCTGTCCAACCGGATCCCCGGCCCGCCTGGTGCATGAAAAAGCGATATCTTGCCGGGATTTGGTGTGAACGTGACAGGATCTTCGGCGTTTATGCGACATTCGATCGCGTGCCCGCTGAGCGTGACGTCGGACTGCTTGAAGGGCAGGCGCTCCCCGGCCGCGATCAGGATCTGGGTCTTCACGAGGTCCGTCCCGGTCACGAACTCGGTGACCGGATGCTCGACCTGGAGACGGGTGTTCATCTCGATGAAGTGGAAGTCCCCGTCCTGGTACAGGAACTCGAACGTGCCGACCCCGCGGTAGTCGATGGCCTTGCAGGCGGTTGCGCAGCGCGCCCCGAGGCGCTTTCGCATGCGGTCGGTGATCCCCGGTGCGGGCGCCTCTTCGATGACCTTCTGGTGGCGGCGTTGCATCGAGCAGTCCCGCTCGCCGAGATGGACGGCATTGCCATGGGTGTCGGCCAGCACCTGGATCTCGATGTGACGCGGATTGTCGAGGTACTTCTCCAAGTACACGGTGCCGTCGCCGAACGCGGCCATCGCCTCCGCCCGGGTCATCAGGACCGCGTTCGCGAGCGCCGCCTCGCTGTTCACGACCCGCATTCCGCGGCCGCCTCCTCCGGCCGCCGCCTTGATGATCACCGGGTACCCGATGTCGCGGGCGAGGCGGGCGTTCGCATCCGGATCTTCGTCGAGGGGACCCTCGGAACCGGGAACGCATGGCACGCCGGCCCTGCGCATCGCATCGATGGCGGAGATCTTGTCGCCCATCAGTCGGATGGTGTCGGGCGAGGGACCGATGAAGACGAAGCCGCTCTGCTCCACCCGCTCCGCGAAGTCGGCATTCTCGGAAAGGAAGCCGTAGCCGGGATGAATGGCGACCGCGTCCGTCACCTCCGCCGCGCTCAGCACGGCCGGAATGTTGAGGTAGCTCCGGGCGGCGTCCGGCGGGCCGATGCACACCGACTCGTCGGCGAGGCGAACGTGCTTCAGATCCCGGTCGGCCGTGGAGTGGACCGCAACGGTGCGGATCCCGAGCTCCCGGCAGGCCCGCAGCACGCGCAGCGCGATCTCGCCGCGATTGGCAATCACGATCTTGTCGAGCATGGGGGCGGGCTTATTCGACGATCATCAGCGTCTGGCCGAACTCGACCGCCTGGCCGTTCTCGACCGGGATCTCCCGCACCACGCCGCTGACCTCGGTCTCGATCTGGTTCAGGATCTTCATCGCCTCGATGATGCAGACCACGTCGCCGGCCGAGATCCGCGACCCCACCTCGACGAAGGGAGGAGCGCCGGGCGAGGGCGCCCGGTACATCGTTCCCACCATGGGGGCCTCGATCTCGAACCCGCTCGCGGAGAGTCGATCCTCCACCGGCGCCGCCGGGGTCGCGGCGGGGGCCGGAGCGCCGTCAGGCGCGACCGGAACGCTGATCGGGTACGGGGCGGCCGGTCCGGGGGCGGGAACGAGGGGCGGACCGGAACCGTAGCGGCTGATCCGGACCGACTCCTCGCCTTCGGTGACCTCGAGCTCCGCGATCCCCGACTCGTCCAGGAGCTCGATGAGCTTCTTGATCTTCCTGAGGTCCATGGACTCCTCCCGTGGTGTCCGCCCGCTACGACCGATCCCGTGCGGCCAGCCACTCGGAGGCGGACTGGAGCGCGTGCCGGTAGCCAAGCGGGCCGAGGCCGCAGATCACACCCACCGCCGCGTCGGTGAAATAGGAATGGTGACGGAACGGCTCTCGCGCGTGAATGTTGGAAAGGTGCACCTCGATGAACGGGCGCGCCGCGCCGGTGAGCGCATCACGGAGCGCGACGCTCGAATGGGTCAGCCCCGCCGGGTTGATGATGACGAAGTCGGTGCCGTCGTCCGCGGCCGCGTGCACGCGCTCGATGAGCTCGTACTCGCGGTTGCTCTGGAGGGTTTCGAGGCGATGGCCGAGGCGTTCGGCTTCGGCCGCGAGGAGGGCGTCGATCTCGGCGAGACGCGTGGTCCCGTAGTGCTTCGGCTCGCGCGTGCCGAGAAGGTTGAGGTTCGGTCCGTGCAGGACCAGGATCGTCGCCATCGGAAGCCGCTCGCCGTCGGAATGAGCCCGTCAACCACGCCGGAAAGCAACGGCGCCGGGACCGCTAGGCTAGCACGGCAGCGCCCGCGAGATCGAGAGAAGGCGTCGCGAAAATTGTAGGAATTGCGCCCAAAATGGCGCCATTTCCGCCGAAATACGCCTAATTTACAGAACTCGGGGAGAGCAGGGTCTCGGTGACCCAATCGATCTCGCCGGCCTCGAGCTCCCCGAGCCGAACATAGGCGACCACGCCGTCCCGGCCCGTGATCACGGTGAACGGCAACGCCCCGAAGCGGTTGCCGTAGCGGCGCATGGTGCTTCCCTGGAGGTCGTCGAGGAGGATCGGATAGCCGATGCCGAGCTCCTCCGCGAATGGCCGCACCGCGTCGGCCCGATCCACCGCGATGCCGATCACCCGCACCCCCGGCCGGCGCCGTTCGAGGTCGATGAGAAGCGGGATCTCCTCCCGGCAGGGCGCGCACCAGGTCGCCCAGAAGTTGACGACGAGCACCCTTCCGTCCCACTCGTCCGGCCGGCGCGGTTGCCCGTCGAGATCCGGGAGCGTGAAGTCGGGGCGGAGCTGGTGAAGGACGCTGGCCGGCGCCTCGACGGCCTTCGGGCTCGACCCGGAGCCGGAACCGGATGCCGCCGCCACCGCCGCGTCCTCGTCCGGACCCCCGCCGAGGAATCGCCCCGCCCCCCACCCTGCGGCGAGGGCGAGCACCGCCGCCCCCGCGAGCACCGGCCACCACCGGCGAGCGTCATGCGGCACGCGTCGCTCCGGTCACCCGTTTCGTGAAGTCGGCCGCGTCCTTGAAGCCCACGGTGCGATAGCGCCGCCGCTCCGCCCGATCCGGGCCGAAGAAGAGAATCGCGGGCGGGCCGAGAACCCCGAGGCGCTTCATCAGGGCCTGGTCGGCCGCGTCGTACGCGGTCACGTCCGCACGCAGGACCCTGACCCCTCCGAGGGCCGCGAGGACCCGAGGATCGCGAAACGTGCTCTCCTCCAGCTCCTTGCACGACACGCACCAGTCGGCGTAGAAGTCGAGCATGACGTATCGTCCCGCGGCCTCGGCGCGCGCGAGCGCCGCCTCGAGTCCCCGGGGCCCGTCGAGCCCCTTGACGGCGGTGAACTCGAGCGCGCCCGGCCCCGCCCCCGGAGCCACCGGCGACCGAAGCCCGGCAAGGGGGTGAAGGGGATCGCGAGCCCCCGTCGACGCGCCCACCACCAGGACCGCGGCGTACACCGCCGCGGCGAGCGCTCCCGCCCCCCCCGCGAACCGCGCCCCGCGCCGGCGCGGCTTCCAGGCCACCCGCGCGAGGACGACGCAAGCCGACCCGGCGACGGCCGCCCACGCGGCGAGCGCGGCCGCGGAAGGCAGGACCCGCTCGAGGAGGTACGCGGCCACCCCGAGAAGCACGACCCCGGCGGCCCGCTGAAGAGTATCCATCCACGGGCCCGCCCGGGGCAGGAGCCGCGAGGACGTCGCCCCGAGCACGAGGAGCGGCACCCCCATGCCGTAGCCCATCGCGGCGAGGGCGAGGCTGCCCCGCACCGCGTCTCCGGCCTGCCCGATGTAGAGGACCGCGCCCGCCATGGGCGCGGCGACGCACGGCCCGACGACGAGGGCCGAGACCACGCCCATCGCGGCCGCGCCGGCGTATCCCCCGCCGCGGCCGGCCCGGTTCGTCCAGCCGGTAGCCCGCGTCACCCACCCGGAGGGAAGCTCGAAGGAGTAGAGACCGAACATGGAAAGGGCAAGCGCGACGAACGCGACGCTCACCGTCCCGATGGCCCAGGGGCTCTGAAGGGCGATCTGCACGTTGGCCCCGAGGAGCCCGGCGATGCCGCCGATCACCGCCCACGCGAGCGCGCTCCCCGAGACGTAGGCGAGCGAGAGGGCGAGGCCCCTCGCCCGGCCGCGCGCGGCGCCTCCTCGGGTTCCTCCGGCCCCGCCCGTCCCTCCGGCCCCTCCGGCCCCTCCGGCGACGAGGATGGAGGAGAGGATCGGGATCATCGGAAAGATGCAGGGAGTCAGGCTGAGCAGCACCCCGAAACCGAAGAACGCGGCCGCGCTCGCGCCGAGGCCACCGGTCGCGAGCCGCCAGGCAATGCGGTCGGTCTCGGAGAGCGCGGCGTCCGCCGGAGGAGAACCGGCGGAGGCATCGGCGAGCGAGCCGGCGGAGAAGGCAGGAAGGATGGCGCCCGAGGCGGACGATCCTCCTGTGGGCGGACCGGGGGCGGCTCCGTCGAGCCGCACCGCGACCGCCTTCCGGATCGGCGGGTAGCAGAGCCCCGCGTCGGCGCAGCCCTGGTAGATCACGTCCAGGGCAAGGGCCGAGGGAGGAGAGCCCGCGTGGGCGAGCCGCACCGATGCCATTGCCTCGAAACGGTAGACCTCGACCCGGCCGAAGTAGGGATCCTCCTCGGTCTCGCCCGTCGGGAGGTCGATCCCGGCAATCGAAGTCCCCGGAGGGGAGCCCTCCGGAAGATGGACTTCCACCCGCTCGGCATAGAGGTAGTAGTCCGGCTCGATGCTCCACCGGACGATGGCGAGGCCCGGGTTCCGCGCCGACGCCTCCATCCGGAACGCGGCGTCCGGATGCAGGAACTCCGGCTCGTCGCGCCCGGCGTCGATGAGCTCCTGGAGGAAGCCGGCCGTTGGATCGGCGTCCCCTTCCGCGCTCTCCACGCCCGAACGAAGCCCGCCCGGAACCGATTCGGACCGGAGGCCGGGAAGCGCCGGCACGCGGCCGGCCGGAAGCGCGCCCGTCGCCGCGTCGGCCGCCGCGAGGGGCGCCGAACCCGCGCGGGCCTCCGTGGCCGGCGGCTTCGCCGCGACCGGAGCGTCCGTCGCCGCCCCCGCGCCGAGCACGCCCGGAGCGGCCGCCAGCACGCACACGAGCGCGAATCCGCTTGGAAGCGGGAGCCGATCCAGGAAAGAGGTCCGCGTGTTCATCCGATCGATCCCGTCCCCCGCGCCTCGCGGCCCGGACTCGTTCGCGCCCTCACCCGCCGCCGATCGATTGATGGTCAAATGATATCCCTTCGCCGTCCCGGATGTCTGCCGTGCGCCTGCTGCTGGTCCTGTTCCTCGTCGTGCCGATCGCCGAGATCTGGGTGCTCATCGAGGTCGGCTCGGTGGTCGGTGCGGTTGCCACCATCGGGCTCGTGGTGCTGACCGCCGTCGTCGGCGCCGCGCTCATGCGCGTCCAGGGTCTCGCCACCCTCTTCCGGGCCCGGGCCGCGATGGCGAAAGGGGAGGTTCCGGCTCTCGAGCTGCTGGAAGGAGCGGTGATCCTCATCGCCGGCGCGCTCCTCCTCACCCCGGGCTTCATCACCGACGCGACCGGCTTCGCCTGCCTGATCCCGTCCGTCCGGCGGCGCCTCATCCTCGCCACCGTCAGCCTGCGGCCGGCCGGCACGCCCCGTCCCCGCGGCCACCCGCGGCACGATGGCCGCACCCTGGAAGGGGAGTATTGGCGGCGCCCGGAGGACGGGGACCGTCGCGACGACGGCCGCGGCTGATTCGTTCCCCACCCCTTGACTTGCGCGAGGCCGCCCCTATCATCAGCACTCGCTTCGAGTGAGTGCTAACAAGCTGACGATGACGCGCTCCGCTCGGTGACGCGATCCGGGCCATCCGGGGTCCGAACCGGTACCCCGAAGGCTCGACCCCAATCTCTGACCCAACTACCGGAAGCGGGAGATTTTCCGAATGAACATACGACCCCTCCACGACCGCGTGATCGTGAAGCGGATGGAAGAGGAGCGTACCTCTCCGGGCGGCATCGTCATCCCCGACACCGCCACCGAAAAGCCGATCCGCGGTGAAGTCACGGCCATCGGCCCCGGCAAGATCCTCGACGACGGCTCCGTCCGCGCGCTCGACGTCAAGGTCGGCGACGAAGTCCTGTTCGGCAAGTACTCGGGCACCGAGGTGAAGGTCGACGGCGACGATCTCCTCGTGCTGCGCGAGGAAGACATCATGGCGGTCGTCGAAGGCTGAGCCGGCCCGTCCCGCACCTTCTTCAACCCAGGCAAACGCACTGCTCAGGAGTCTTACCCAGATGAGCGCAAAAGACGTACATTTCGCCGAAGAGTCCCGCCAGGCACTCTCCCGCGGCGTCAACATCCTGGCCAACGCGGTCAAGGTCACCCTCGGCCCCAAGGGCCGCAACGTGGTGCTCGAGAAGAGCTTCGGCGCCCCCACCGTCACCAAGGACGGCGTGTCGGTCGCGAAGGAGATCGAGCTCAAGGACAAGTTCGAGAACATGGGCGCGCAGATGGTGAAGGAGGTCGCGTCCAAGACCTCCGACGTCGCCGGTGACGGCACCACCACCGCGACCGTGCTCGCGCACTCGATGATGCGCGAGGGCCTCAAGTCGGTCTCCGCCGGCATGAACCCGATGGATCTCAAGCGCGGCATCGACAAGGCGGTCGGCGCGGCCGTCTCCGAGCTCGAGAACCTGAGCGAGCCGGTGAAGGACAGCAAGGCGATCTCCCAGGTCGGCGCGATCTCGGCCAACGCCGACTACGCGATCGGCGACATCATCTCCGAAGCCATGGACAAGGTGGGCAAGGAAGGCGTCATCACCGTCGAGGACGGCAGCGGGCTCGACAACGAGCTCGACGTCGTCGAGGGCATGCAGTTCGATCGCGGCTACCTCTCGCCGTACTTCATCAACAACCAGGACAGCATGGCCGCGGAGCTCGACGATCCGTACATCCTCCTGCACGACAAGAAGATCTCGAACGTGCGGGATCTCCTCCCGCTCCTCGAGAGCGTCGCGAAGGCAGGCAAGCCCCTCCTCGTGATCGCGGAGGACGTCGAGGGCGAGGCGCTCGCCACCCTGGTCGTCAACACAATCCGCGGCATCGTGAAGGTGTGCTCGGTCAAGGCGCCCGGCTTCGGCGACCGCCGCAAGGCGATGCTGGAGGACATGGCGATCCTCACCGGCGGCACCGTCATCTCCGAGGAAGTCGGCATGAGCCTCGAGAAGGCCTCCCTCGATGACCTCGGTCGCGCCAAGCGCGTGATCGCGGCCAAGGAGGACACCACGATCATCGACGGCGCCGGCGACAAGAGCGGAATCGACGGCCGGGTGACCCAGATCCGGCAGCAGATCGAGGAGACCTCCTCCGACTACGACCGCGAGAAGCTCCAGGAGCGGATGGCGAAGCTCGCCGGCGGCGTGGCCGTCATCAAGGTGGGCGCCGCGACCGAGGTCGAGATGAAGGAGAAGAAGGCCCGCGTCGAGGACGCGCTGCACGCGACCCGTGCCGCGGTCGAGGAAGGCGTGGTCGCGGGCGGCGGCGTGGCTCTCGTCCGCGCCCAGCAGGCCGTGACCGGTCTCAAGGGCGACAACCACGATCAGGACATGGGCATCTCGATCGCCCGGCGGGCCATGGAAGAGCCGCTCCGTCAGATCGTCGCCAACTCCGGCGCCGAGTCGAGCGTGGTGCTGGCCAAGGTCGCCGAGTCCAACGGCAACAACGGCTTCAACGCGCAGACCGAGGAGTACGGGGACATGGTCGCCATGGGCATCCTCGACCCGACGAAGGTGGTCCGCACCGCGTTGCAGAACGCGGCGTCGATCGCCGGGCTCCTCATCACCACCGAGGCGAGCGTCGCCGAGGCACCCAAGGACGAGACCCCGCCGGCGATGCCGCCCGGTGGCGGCATGGACGGCATGGGCATGATGTAGGCCCCCGCCTCAACCCCGGTCCCGGCTGGCGGCGGGCGGCGCGGATGCCGGCCGGCGGCGGGCGGCGCGGATGCCGCCCGCCAGGGCCGTGACCCGAAGGCCCCGCCCCCCGGCCGACCGGGGTGGCGGGGCTTTTTTTCGCTCCGCCGCCGTGGTGAAATTCCCGCTCCCCGTCGAGGCCGGAACGTTGATCGAGCCGAACGCCGAGAGTCGCTACGAGATCACCCGGGCCGACCTGCCTCTGAGCTGCCCCATGCCGGGCATGGCGGTGTGGAACTCCCATCCCAAGGTCTATCTCCCGATCGAAGAGACGGGGGAAGCGAAGTGTCCCTACTGCGGCGCCGAGTTCAGGCTGATTGACCGCTGATCCGGCGGTTTCTGCCGTGAGCCAATCCCGTTCGCACGTTCTCTACCGGCGCCTGCTCCGGCACGCGCGCCCGCATTGGCGGCCGTTCGCGCTCGCGGTGCTCGCGATGCTGATGGCGGCCGCCGCCCAGCCCGCCATCCCGATGATCCTCAAGCCGGTGCTCGACGAGAGCTTCATCGAACGCGACCCGTACGTCGTGGCCGGACTCACCATGCTGCTGGTGCTCGCCTTCGTGACATGGGGCGTCGCGAACTGGGCCCGCACG
Organism: Gammaproteobacteria bacterium; assembly: GCA_022822245.1. The sequence goes on along the minus strand of JAJECB010000219.1, from coordinate 3,308 downwards.
GCTGCATTCGCGGTCGTGTCCCAGCGCGTGCTCTTCGATCTGCGCCGGCTCATGTTCGACAAGCTCCTCGCGCTGCCGATCGGGAGGCCGGACCGGCCTTCGGTGGCTCGGCTCATGTCGAAGCTCACCTTCGACGCCGACCGGATCGCCCAGGCCGCGGACCGGACCCTCGCCGTGCTCGTGACCGACACGCTCGCGGTCGCCGGGCTGCTCGCCTGGATGGCGTGGATCGACTGGCAGCTCACCTTGCTGATGCTCGTGGCCGGGCCCGTGGTTGCACTCACGGTGCGCTACTTCAACCGCCGCCTCCGCCGGGTGAGCCGTCTCGTCCAGGACGCCATGGGACGGGTCAATCACATCCTGCGCGAAGCCCTCGACGGGGAAAAGGCGGTGCGCGTGTTCGGAGGGCAGGAGTACGAACGCCGGCGGTTCGAGGAAGCGGCGAACGCGGTACGGCTTCGCAACTTCAAGTTCGCCATGGCCGGCGCCTGGCCCGGGGCCATCGTCCAGGTCGTGATCGCGGTCGCGATCGGCGCGGTCATCACCATTACCGCCCACCGGGCGGCGGCCGGCAGCGTGACCATCGGCAGCTTCGTGAGCTTCATGGCGGCGACGATGCTGCTGCTGCGACCGATTCGGCACCTCGCCACCGTCATCGCCAGCCTGCAGCAGGGGCTCGCCGCCGCGGAAAGCGTGTTCGGACTCGTCGACGAGACCGGGGAGCCCGACTCCGGGACCCGGGAGATTGCCCGGACGAAGGGGAGGATCGAGCTCGATTCGGTGGTGTTCCGGTACCGCGACGACCGGCCGCCCGCGCTCCGGAACGTCTCCCTCGTCATCGAGCCCGGAGAGACCCTGGCCCTGGTCGGGCCCTCCGGGGCCGGGAAATCGACCCTCGCCAACCTTCTGCCCCGGTTCTTCGATCCCCTGACCGGAGCGGTTCGTCTCGACGGGATCGATATCCGGGAGCTGACCCTCGCGTCGCTCCGCCACCAGATCGCCATCGTGAGCCAGGAGGTCGTGCTCTTCAACGACACGATTGCCGCGAACATCGCCTACGGCGGGCTCGAATCGGCCTCCCGCAAGTCCATTCGGCAGGCCGCGGAGGCCGCGTTCGTCACTGACTTCCTCGGGGACCTCCCGGACGGGCTCGACTCGGTGGTGGGAGAGAACGGCCTCGACCTCTCCGGCGGGCAGCGCCAGCGCCTCGCCCTCGCCCGGGCGTTCCTGAAGGACGCCCCCATCCTCATCCTCGACGAGGCGACCTCCGCCCTCGACACCCCGTCGGAGCATCGGGTCCGCTCCGCGTTGGTCCGCCTCCGCGAAAGGCGCACCACGGTCGTCATCGCCCACCGTCCTTCCACCATCGAGATGGCGGACCGCGTCGCGGTGATGGAGGAGGGGAGGATCGCCGCCGTCGGAACCCACTCCGAGCTGCTCGGGTCGAGCGCGCTCTATCGAGCCCTCCGGCAGACGCAGTCCCGCGTTCAGGCTGCATGAGTCCACACCCGGTATCTCCGAGCCCTCGGACCCAGCGATGACCGCGAAGGATTGCAAGCCTCTCCGACCTGCTCAATACGTCCACCGGGGTTTCGAACGTGCTCCTCGCGTCGCGGCGGTCACTTCTGCGGAACGGAGTCATTGAGTCTCGCATCGCTGTTTCGAGTCGTCGGCCCCCGTACTCCCCGGGGAGACCACGTCTATAGCTGGCTCCGCTTCAGACAGAAACACGGAAGATCCCCCCGGTGGGGACCCCAAGGAGGCTATAGCGACCACCTGTATCGCCTGAAGGTCGACGGCTCTCTGCTCGACCCCCTCCGGCAGTTCGTATCGGACAAGGAATACGTCAAGCGGTACGTCAGCGCAACCATCGGCCCGCAATTTGCGGTAGAAACAATCCGCATCCTGACTTCCGCGTCCGAAGTGGACCGGTTGACGCTGCCGCGCGTTCCCTGCGTCATCAAGCCGACGCATCTCAGCGGACGGGTCACCATCCACACCTCGCACGAACAGGAACCGGACCGGGAAAGGCTGAAGAAGTGGCTCGGCATCAACTACTACCTGAAGCAGCGGGAGCAGAATTATCGTTTTCTCCGACCCAAGATCATTATCGAGGAATTTTTCTCGCCCGACGGTCAGACGGTGCCGTGCGACTACAAGGTATTCTGCTTTTTCGGAGCGCCGAGATTCATTCAGGTCGACCTCGACCGTTTCGGCAGCCATCTTCGAAACTTCTATGACACAGGATGGAGAAGGCTCCGGGTCTCGTGCAAGCGGCCCGGCGGCGAACACTCGGATCCCGAACCCCCTGCACTCACGGAGATGCTCGATATCGCCGCGAAGTTATCGCAGCCGTTCCCCTTTATCCGGGTGGACATGTATGCAATAGGTGATGAGGTAAAGGTGGGAGAGTTGACGAATTGCCCCGAGTCCGCCAACTCCCCATTCCGCCCCTCAACCGCAGACGACACGATCGGAAAGATGTTCCGCAGGAACGAGACCGTCAGCTTGGCTTCGTTCTATTGAGTGGATGGATGTGGCCTCGAATTGCTCGGTGGTCGAAGGCGAATCGACCGTCTCCTCTGAACACGAAGCCGTGACCAGCCGGGGGAGCGATTCGAAAGGGAGGGTCGCAATCCTGATTCCGACGCTGGCCGGTGGGGGAGCGGAGCGTGCGGCACTGTTCCTCGCGTCCGGTCTTCTCGACCGCGGGCACGAGGTCGACCTGCTGCTACGAGACCTGGTCTGCGATTATCCCGCAAGCGTTCCGCCCGGGGCTCGGCTGTTCTGCCTTTCTGGCGGAAACGGCGGTAGAGTTCCAGGGGGCCACGAGCGGCTTCCGGTCGCACCGAGGTCGCTGGCGTCCATGCCGTCCCCGATATCCCATCGATTTCCGCGACTCGCTCTCGCCACCACGATAGACCGGGCTCAGTTGAGCTTGCTCACGAGCACGAGCCTGCCGCGTTGGGCGGTCGCGATTGCGAGGTATCTTGACCGGGAGGTCCCGGACGCAGCGCTCGCCATGATGTCCCCCGCGGTTGCCGCGGCGGCGTTGGCAGTGCGCTTGGCGCAGACCCGGCCACGAGTCGTGGCCAGGGCCGAGAACGTCTTCCGAACGAGACGGAAGATCCGCCGCGCACGCATTTCCTATCCGTACGCGGATGTCGTCGTCGGCATTTCGCTCGGCGTATCCCAGGAGCTTGCCGGGATTTGCGGCGTACCGCGTGACCGAATCCGCACCATCTACAATCCCGCCGTGCCGGACGACCTCCCCCTGAAGGTTCGCGAAACCCCCGAACATCCGTGGT
>JAJECB010000378.1 GCA_022822245.1 Gammaproteobacteria bacterium | reverse complement strand
CGCTGACCTGATTCGGATGAACCTGGTGTTTCGCCGCGATCGCCTGAACCGGCTGCTCCCCCCGTAGCGCTTCGAGAGCCACTCGCTTCTTGAACGCTGCCGTGAATCGACGCCGTCTCGTCGCCATACCCTTGCCCTCCTGCAGGCTCCGAGTACACCTTAGCGACCTGTCCAAATTTCCGGGACCACCTCACCGGCTGCTCAGCGAATCGGAGTGGGAGTACGTGGCGCGAGCGGGGACCGTGACGCCGTTTCACTTCGGCAAGACGATATCCACGGACCAGGCGAACTACGACGGGAGGTATACGTACGGTCCGGGGAGAAGGGGCCCATTCAGAAAGAAGACGATGCCGGCCGGTACGTTCTCGCCGAATCGCTTCGGGCTCCACGACGTGCACGGGAATGTGTGGGAGTGGGTGCAGGATTGTCGGAACAGGGACTATGCGGGGGCACCTGCGGACGGGAGTGCTCGGGAGACAGGGAGTTGCACCTTCCGGATGGTACGCGGCGGCTCCTGGCAAAACGATCCGATGTTTCTCCGCTCCGCCTGCCGCAACCCTTACAACGCCAAGTTCCGGCGCCACATAATCGGATTTCGGGTGGCGCGGGCGCTCGGTTCGACAGACCTGATTCAGGGACCGGGGTCAACGCAAAGGGGCGCTTCGAGCAGATCCCAGGGCCAGGAAGCACCATTCCCGACTCCCGAGCTGGTCGAGGAGACTCTGACTCCCACCCGGACCATGCCGTCCGATGCGGATGCGGACGAGGCCGCCGCGGATGCGGACGAGGCCGCCGCGGATTCGTCCGAGACCACCGAATCCCCGTCCCCGTCCGTCGAGCCGGCCGAGGAGGCCCTCACCCCCACTCGGGACCTGTCTTCCGATGCGGGGCTGCCCCCGCTACGAGCGATTCGAGAGGGCGACACCGTCCAGGACTGCGCAAGCTGCCCGGAGATGGTGGTGGTGCCGGCCGGGGAGTTCCTCATGGGCTCGCCGGATTCCGAGAGGGGGCGGTTCTCCGGCGAAGGACCGGTGCATCGGGTGACGATCGGCGCGCCGTTCGCGGTCGGCGTGCACGAGGTGACGTTCGAGGAGTGGGATACGTGTGCGCGCGAAGGAGGATGTGGAGGATATCGTCCGCGCGACGAGGGGTGGGGTCGCGGGGGCCGGCCGGTCATCAACGTGAGCTGGGATGACGCCCGGTCCTACGTGGAGTGGTTGAGCGGGAAGACGGGCGAGGGGTACCGGCTGCTCAGCGAATCGGAGTGGGAGTACGTGGCGAGAGCGGGGACGCGGACGCCGTTTCACTTCGGCGACACGATCTCGCCCGGGCAGGCGAACTACGACGGAAACCACACCTACGGCCGGGGGCGAAAGGGCCCGTTCAGGAAGAAGACGCTGCCGGTCGGCTCCTTTTCGCCGAACCGCTTCGGGCTCCACGACGTGCACGGGAACGTGTGGGAATGGGTGCAGGACTGCCGGAGCGCGAGCTATGAGAGGCCGCCGACGGACGGGCGTGCGCGGGAGACGGGGGGGTGTTCGGACCGGGTGGCACGCGGGGGCTCCTGGAACGACCTGCCCGCCTACCTTCGCTCCGCCTTCCGCAACGCCTACCAGGCTGGGGTCCGGCGCTCCGTAATCGGGTTCCGGGTCGCCCGGGCGCTCGGTTCGACAGCGCCGGTCCAGGGACCGAGGTCAACGCAGCGAGGTTCCTCGAGTGCACCTCCGGGGCCGGAAGCCGCGTCCCCGGCTGCCGAGTTCACCGAGGAGATCTCCACGCCCACCCGGGACACGACTCCCGACGCGGATCCGGCCGCGGCACGAACGGACCGGATGGGCGAATTCTTTCAGGACTGCGCCCACTGCCCGGAGATGGTGGTGGTGACGGAGGGGGAGTTCCTGATGGGCTCGCCGTCGGCAGAGGGGGGTCGCTGGGAGGATGAAGCCCCGCGCCATCGGGTGGCCATCCCCGGGCCGTTCGCCGTCGGTCGATACGAGGTGACGTTCGCCGAGTTCGATGCGTGCCACCGCGACGGAGGCTGCTCGCACGCTCCGCGCGATGCGGGCTGGGGCCGGGGGAGTCGCCCGGTCATCCACGTGAGCTGGAAGGACGCGAAGGACTACGTGGCCTGGCTGTCCGAGACGACGGGAAGAAGGTACCGCCTTCTCAGCGAGGCGGAGTGGGAGTACGCCGCGCGCGCGGGCACGGATTCGTCGTACTACTGGGGAGAGGAGCCCGCCGGGGGACATGCCAACTGCAGCCGGTGCGGGAGTGATTGGGACGGAAAATCGACCGCCCCGGTGGGGAGCCTTGCCCCGAACGGATTCGGCCTGTTCGACATGCTCGGGAACGTCTGGGAGTGGGTGGAGGATTGCGGGCACCGCAACTACGAGGGGGCGCCCTCGGACGGAAGCGCGTGGGTGCGGCGCGGCGACTGCCGCTTTCGCATGCTGCGGGGCGGCTCGTGGGAGGACCCGCCGAGCCGGGTGCGTTCGGCATTTCGCCACTGGGAGCCCGGCGACACCCGCTACGACGCGATCGGGTTCCGGGTCGCGGCGACGCTTCGCTGAATCCCGGGATTCCCGAGGTGTCGATGCCGATGCGATGATCCTCGTATCCCGTCTGCGTGTCGGCTTCCGGTGTTCTCCGCGGACCTCGCAGCGCGACGTCAAACGCACCGCCTGGAAAGGCGATAGTATCCGGAGTGTCCCAGTTCTCGTGCCCGGAGGCCAGTGATGACCCACGTGCGACGGCGAACGGCGGCCGCCCTGGTCACGGGGTGGCTCGTCGCGTGCTCGAGCCCCGGCGCTCTTGCCCATTCCGTCAGTGCCAACGAATTCAACAGCCTGGGTAGCTGTGCGGCTATGGGGAATTCGGTCGCCGAAGGAGTTTGGCAGTGGTGCGCGAAGAACGAGAAGAACAACATGAACGGGTGCAAGGCGAGCTTTCGCTCCTGGGTGCGGGAGGTGGAGCGCACCTGTGACCAGCGCCGCCGCGAGTTCGGTTGCTCCCCGAGTGACTATGACGCGGTGGAATGGCACATGCATGGATGGAAGCGACCGGGGCAGAAGCTGTCGCTTCATCGCGTGGTTCGTGACTGCGAGGAGGAAACGCAAGGCCAGGCGTCTGGCGCCGGAGCCGGCGGCGCGGCGCCGGCTCTGGACCACGAGGCGCGGCGCCGGGTGCAGTCGGCGCTTGCCGCGCAGGGCTTCGACCCGGGGCAGCCGGACGGCAAGTTCGGGCCGAAGACCCGGGGGGCCATACAGGCTTGGCAACAGGCGAACGGCCATGCGGCCACCGGGGAACTGACGACCGGGCAGGTCGAGCAGTTG
>JAJECB010000237.1 GCA_022822245.1 Gammaproteobacteria bacterium | reverse complement strand
CAGTGCTTGGACCCTCTCTCGTACCCTGCGCAGCGTTGCGAACTCCTCGGTCCCGATGGTCTTGCCCATCCTCGAGTCGAATCCGGGCCGTCCATCCGCTCGCCCATATCGAACAATCTTTCTACGGCGCACGCTCCTAGCCCCGGGAGTTTTGCTGCTGGGTCTGCCCATCGCCCAGCCTGAGCGCGCTGGAGCCTGCGCCGTCCCGCGGCGCAACCTGCTCGCCACCCAATCCCTCGCCTATGGCGCTGGGCCGGGAACGCGTCCGCGCAGTATTCGCTTCAGGATCTTGCCGCTTGAAATCGCCCGGATGTACGTTGGTTCGTGAAGCGGGACCGGGAGCCCATCTCCCGGGAAGCGCGTGAGACGGGGGCGAGGATCATGCGGCATCAGGTGGGACTCGCGCCGGCCGTGTCCGCGAAGCGTCGTTGCGAGTGCGCGGTGCCAGTTGCGGGGAGTCCCCCGGCCGGCCTCGCCACGCGCGATCCGTCCTGCCGGACACCGCCTCACTGCCTGACATGACGGAGCGAGAAACATTCGACTATGTCGTCGTGGGCGCGGGAGCGGCAGGGAGTGCCGCGGCGGCGCGTATCGCCGAGGAAGGACGCCATTGCGTCGCGCTGATCGAGGCGGGGCGCGACGACCCCTGGGTCTGGCTGAAGATTCCCCTCGGGATCGGAATCGTCCTGACCGGTGAGCGCGCCGTGCGGCGTTACCGGACCGAGGCCGAGCCCAATCTCCGGTCGCGCAAGATCTACTGGCCGCGCGGGAAGGTTCTGGGCGGTTCCTCCACGATCAACGGCATGCTCTGGGTACGTGGGGACCCGGCCGAGTACGACCGCTGGGCGGAAATGGGGTGCACCGGCTGGGACTTTGGCAGCGTGCTGCCCCACTTCAAGCGAATGGAAGCGTGCACGCTTGGCAGCGACACGCTGCGCGGAAGGACGGGCAAGACCAGCATCGTCGAGTATTCTCCCCGCGACCCGTTGTCGCCGGCGTTCTTCAACGCCTGCACGGAAGCCGGGCTCCCCGCCAACGACGACTACAACGGCGACCGATACGAGGGCGTCGGCTATCTTCAGCTCAACACCCGGCGGGGGCTCCGCCACGGCGTGCGCGAGGCGTACCTCCGTCCGCTCCGAGGGAATCGCAACCTCAGGATTCTGTCCGACACGACCGTCGAATCCATCACGATCGAGAACCGGAGGGCGACCTCGGTGCGCGTTCGCCGCGACGGGGTGGCACGGACCATCGGCTGCCGGCGCGAGATCATTCTCGCCGCCGGCGCCATCGACACGCCCCGGATCCTGGAGCTCTCGGGGGTCGGAGATCCGGACCGTCTCCAGGGTCTCGGAATACAGCCCGTTCACACCCTGCGCGGTGTCGGCGAAGGGCTGCGCGACCATCTCCATACCCGACTGACCTTTCGCAGCCGGCGGGCCGTGACGCTGAATGACATCATGCGAAGTCCAACGAGGAAGATGCTGTTCGGGCTTCGCTACCTGATCTCCCGCAAGGGTTTCATGGCTACCTCGACGGCGACGGTGCACGCTCTCGTGCGGTCGGCGGCCGCGCGGGACCGTCCCGACATCAAGCTGCAACTGCATCCGCTGTCGTCCCCTGACGCCCGCCACCCGGACCGCCTGGAGCTCGATGAATTCTCCGGCTTCGGGATCGGCACGTTCCCGCTCCGCCCGGCATCGACCGGCTCGGTGCACATTGCGTCGCGCGACCCGCGGGAGCCGCCCCGGATCCGGCCGAACTACCTGAGCCACCCCGATGACCTCGCCTGCGCCATCGCGGCGGTCCGGCTCGCCCGCCGGGTGGCGGCGCAACCGGCGCTTTCCGGCCTCGTCGCCGAGGAGGTGCGCCCCGGCGCCCGGGCGCAGTCCGACGAGGAGATTGCCGCCTTCATCCGCGAGACCGGCACCACCTCGTATCACCCGATCGGAACCAGCCGGATGGGCGTCGATGCGATGGCGGTGGTCGATCCGGAGCTGCGGGTCGTCGGGATCGAGGGCTTGAGGGTGGCCGACGCCTCCGTCTTTCCGACCATGCCGTCATCGAATACCCATGCGCCCAGCATTCTCGTCGGCGAGATCGCGGCATCGCTCGTGAATTCCGGGTAGGCGGTCCCCGTCCATCGGCCCGATGCTGCAGCCGGCGACGTCGGGAATCGCGGACACCGGCCGGCGTTGTGGGATAGAGTTGCTCCGCCGTCCGGAGGGCGCCCGCCCGCCCGGGGGCGAGATCCGTCGCAGCGAGAACCCGAGGAGCTCTACGTCCCATGGCCACCCAACCCGAGCAAGCGTCCTGGCGAATCGGATTCGACATCGGCGGGACCTTCACCGACTTCATCCTGATCGACGACGAGACGGGGGCCCTGCACCTGCACAAGTGCCTGACCACCCCGGAAGACCCCTCGATCGGGGCGCTCGAGGGCATGGCCGATCTGCTCCGCGCGGCGTCGGTCGATCTCGCCGACGTCGGCCACGTCGTGCACGGGACGACGCTCGTCACCAACGCCATCATCGAGCGGAACGGGGCCCGCCTCGGCCTGCTCACCACCCGCGGCTTCCGCGACATCCTCGAGATGGGGACGGAGCAGCGCTACGACATCCACGACCTCTTCCTGACCTTCCCGGAGCCGCTCGCCGCGCGCCGCGACCGGCGCGAGATCGCCGAGCGGGTGAGCCGCGACGGCGTGGTGCTCGAGGCGCTCGACCTCGACGCGGTTCGCCGCGAGGTTCGCGAGCTGGTCGAGGACGGGGTGGAGGCGCTCGCGGTCTGCTTCCTCCACGCCTACAAGAACCCGGTCCACGAGCGGGCCGTGCGGGACCTCGTCCGCGCGGAGTTCCCGGACCTCACGGTGTCCGTCTCGAGCGACGTTCACCCCCAGATCAACGAGTACGAACGGTCCTCGACCACGGCCGCGAACGCTTACGTGCAGCCCCTCATGTCCGCGTACGTCCGGCGGCTCGAGCGGGTGCTTCGCGAACGCGGCTTTTGCGGGCGTTTCCATCTCATCCAGTCCTCCGGCGGGCTCACCGCCCCGGAGACCGCGGTGCGGCTCCCCGTCCGGTTCCTGGAATCGGGACCGGCGGGCGGGGCGCAGGCGAGCGCCCTCGTCGGCCGGGCGATCGGCCACGCCGACCTCCTCTCCTTCGACATGGGGGGCACGACCGCCAAGGCGTCCCTCATCCAGGACGGCGAGCCGGACATCGCGCCGATGCTCGAGGCGGCGCGCGTGCGCCGGTTCAAGCGCGGGAGCGGCCTCCCGGTGCATGCGCCGGTCATCGACATGATGGAGATCGGGGCGGGGGGCGGCTCCATCGCCCGGGTGGACGAGCTCGGGCTGCTCAAGATCGGGCCGGAGAGCGCCGGAGCCGAGCCCGGTCCGGCCTGCTACGCACAGGGCGGCGATCAGCCCACGGTAACGGATGCGAATCTGCTGCTCGGCTACCTCGATCCCCGCTACTTCCTCGGCGGGAGGATGGCCCTCGACACCGCTGCCGCAGTGTCGGCGATGGCGCGGCTCGCCGCGGAGCTCGGCCTCTCCGTCCCCGACGCGGCCTGGGGGATCTACGACCTCGTGAGCGAGAACATGGCGGGCGCCGCCCGCGTGCACATCGTGGAGAAGGGCCGTGACCCGAGGCGCTACGCGATGGTCGCGATGGGCGGGGCGGGGCCGCTCCACGCGGCGCGGGTCGCCCGCAAGCTCGGGGTGCGCGAGGTGGTGGTGCCGCCCGCATCGGGGGCGGCCTCCGCGCTCGGGTTCCTGGCCGCCCCGGTCGCCTACGAGGCGGCTCGTTCGTGGCCGATGCGGATCGCGGAGCCGGACTTCGTTGCCGTGGAGTCGATTCTGCGCGAGCTCGAAGCGGAAGGACGGGCGCGCCTCGCCGAGGCCGGGGTGGGTGGAGGCGAGGGCGCCGGCGCCGGCGGCGCGCGCTCCGACTCCGGCCCGGCCGTCGTCGCCGAGCGGCAGGCGGACATGCGCCTCCGGGGCCAGATGCACCAGATCTCGGTGCCCCTGCCGGCCGAGCCCCTGTCGCCGGAGAACCTGCCCGCGGTCCTCGACGCGTTCGCCGCCGAGTACCAGCGCCGCTACACCCACCTCTACGACGGTGCCGAGATCGAGGTGCTGAACTGGCGGGTGGTGTGCACCGCGGCGCCGGCCGCGGACCTCTCCGCCCCGCTCGCGGGGGGCGGGAAGAAGGGCGCCGGCGAGAAGGGCACCCTCAAGGGCCGCCGCCGGGCGTGGGTTCCGGGACGCGGCGCCTTCGCGGACGTTCCGGTCCACGACCGATACGCGATGGACCCGGGCACGGTCGTCGAGGGGCCGGCGATCATCGAGGAGCGCGAGGCGACCACCATCGTCCCCGACGCCTGCACGCTCACCGTGGACGCGGGACTCAACCTCGTGCTCTCCCTGGCCGAGACCGTGCCGTCGCGCATCGTCGTCGGCGCCGACACCGCGCTCGAGGAAGCGGTCGCCCGGATCGAGGCCGATCCGGTGGGGCTCGAGATCATGTGGAGCCGGATGATCAACATCGCCGAGGAGTGCTGGCAGACCGTCATCCGCACCGCGTTCTCGCTCATCATCGGCGAGGCTCAGGACTTCGCGTGCGAGATCCTCGATGCCCGCGGGCGGCAGATCGTGCACTCCCCGCGCGCCATGCCGGTCTTCAACCTCACCTTGCCGATCGCGGTCAACGCGATGCTCGAACGCTACCCGCCGGAGACCCTGCAACCCGGGGACGTGCTCGTCACGAACGATCCGTGGCTCTGCGCGGGGCACCTGTTCGACATCGCCATCGCGGCCCCGGTGTTCCGCGACGGCAAGGTCGTCGCCTTCTGCGGGGTGGTGGGCCACGTCACCGACATCGGCGGCACCAAGGACAGCCTCCACGCCCGCGAGATCTACGAGGAAGGGTTCCAGATCCCGCCCATGAAGCTCTTCCGGGCCGGCGAGCCGAACGAGGATCTGTTCAGGCTGCTCGCCGAGAACGTCCGCCGGCCGGACCAGGTGCTGGGCGACGTGCATGCCCTCGTCGCCGCGGGCCTCACCGGAGCCGAGCGGATCGGAGAGTTCATGGAGGAGTACGGCATGCACGACCTCGAGGCCCTCGCCCGGGTGGTGCAGAAGCGGGCGGAGACGGCGATGCGCCGGGCGATCGCGGCGCTCCCGGACGGGCGCTACGAGCACCGCGTCGAGGCCGACGGGCTCGACACGCACTTGAGCTTCCCCATCCGGATCGAGATCGCGGGCGACGAGATCGAGGTCGGCTTCGAGGGCTCGCCCCCGCAGATGGACCAGGGCGGGAGCAACTGCACGCTCACCTACACGAAGGCCCATGCGACCTACCCGCTCAAGTGCATCCTCTCGCCGGAGGTGCCCGGCAACGCGGGATGCTACCGGCCGATGAAGGTGACCGCGCCCGAGAAGAGCATCATGAACTGCGACCGGCCCCTCGCGGTCAACATGCGCACGCGGACCGGCTGGTACATCGCGCCCAACGTGTTCGGGGCGCTCGCGCAGGCCGCTTCGGGACGGGTCCAGGCGTTCACGGGCCTGCCGTCGAGCGCGCTCTTCTACGGGGTCGGCCCGGACGGCATCTTCTACAGCGACCACCTGTTCCAGGGCGGGGGTCAGGGTGCCTCCGAGCGGGGCGACGGGCATTCTGCGCTCCTGTACCCCACGAGCGCGGGCAACACGTCGGTGGAGCTCTTCGAGAGCCGGGTCCCCGCGATCGTCATCGAGAAGGCGTTCCTCGCGGACAGCGGCGGGCCGGGGCGGCAGCGGGGCGGGCTCGGACAGGTGATCTCGGCCCGCAAGCTCGACCACGACGGCAAGCCGTGCCAGGTCGGGCTCTATCCCATGGGCGTGCTGAAGCCGGTGCAGGGGCTCTTCGGCGGCCGGCCGGGCGGGCGTTCGGGTGGCACCGTCGGCCGGTTCGACGGCCCGGCCCGGGACGTGGGGGTGGGCGCGCTCTCGGTGCTGGAGACGCCGGAGGAGTACGCCGAGCTCCGGGTCGCCGGCGGGTCCGGGTTCGGCGATCCGCTCGAGCGCGGGTTCGAGGCCGTGCAGCGGGACCTCGACGCGGGCTACATCACGGCGGAGGGCGCGGAGCGGGACTACGGCTGCGTGGTGGGGGCGGACGGCGTCGTCGACCGCGCCGCGAGCGAACGCCGGCGAGCCGGGCGCGCGGGCCGCGCCTCCGGGATCGCGCCCGACCCGAGGCCCGTCGAGGCCGACTGAATCGAGGGAGCGCGGAGCGGCCCGAGCCGGGTTGCGGAATGCGGGCCTTCCCGGCCTTGAGTGGCGGGCATGGGTGGCGTCTAATTCTCGCCCGGAACCTTGTCGCCGCCTTCCCCGGACCCGATGGACTTGCCCGGGGGGCGGGAGCGGCGAATCCATTCGATGACACCACACGATCGGGAGGCTTGAAATGAGGCGAATTCTCACGGTGGCCGTCGCCGCGGCGGCAGTTGCGGCAACCGCCGGCACGGCGCTCGATGGCGCGAACGCGTTCGAGCGGCGCGACGGCCAGAAGATCCTGGTCACCGCGCAGCGCCAGGCGGTGCCGATCATGGATCCGAGCATCAAGTACGATGCCTCGATCCGCACCATGCAGCAGGCGATGTACGACGCGCTGCTCAAGTACGTCGACACCCCGCCGCGGGTGGTGCCGTGGCTCGCCGAGAGCCACGAGGTGAGCGACGACGGGCTCACCTACACGTTCCATCTCGTCGAGAACGCGAAGTTCCACAACGGCGACCCGGTCGACGCGGAAGCGGTACGCTGGTCGTTCGAGCGCACCCTCAAGCTCGGCAAGGGGCCGGCCTGGATGCTGAACGCGTTTCTCAAGGCCGAGAACATCAGCGCCCCCGATGCCCACACGGTCGTCTTCCAGCTCGACCGTCCCTTCGCCCCGTTCACGTCGTTCCTTCCGTGGTGGTTCGTCATGAACCCGAAGCAGGTCATGGCCAACGAGGTGGACGGCGACATGGGCCAGAAGTGGCTCATCGACAACGAGGCGGGCTCCGGCCCCTACAAGCTGAGGCGGGTGGAGCACGGCACGCTCTACGAGCTCGAGCGGGTGCAGGACTACTGGAAGGGACACAAGGGCGAGCTCGGGGGGATCATCTACAAGCTCATCCGCGAGTCGGCCGCCCAGCGGGCCGCCCTCATCAAGGGCGAGGCGGACCTCGTGACCGGGCTCAGCCCCGACGAGTTCGACCAGCTCACCAAGATGGACGGCATGGTGACCTCCACCGAGCCGGCCCTCACCGCGTTCGGCATCAAGTTCAACACCCAGGGCGAGAAGACGTCGGACGTGAACCTTCGAAAGGCCGTCGCCTACGCCTTCGACTACGACGCCCTCATCGCGATCTACAACGGCCGTGCGGTGCTCCAGACGAGCCCGTTCAGCGACGCCATCAAGGGCAAGGTCACGGTGCCGAACATGCCGCGCCTCGACCTCGAGAAGGCGAAGGAGCATCTCGCGAAGTCGAGGTATCCGGAGGGCGGGATCGAGCTCGAGTACGTCTACGTGCAGGGGCTCGAGGAGGAGCGTCTGATGGGTCTGGTGCTCATCGACAACCTCAAGAAGCTCGACATCACCGTCAAGATGGTGCCGCTCACCTGGGCGAACATGGTGGCGCGGGGCTCCAAGGTCGAGACCTCCCCGGACATGATGGCGATCTTCGCGACTCCGGTCTCGACGGACCCCGACGCGGTGGCCATCCAGTACCACCCGTCGAGCCACGGCCGGTACTACGGCGTGCACTACTACGACAACCCCGAGGTCACGAAGCTCATCGAGGAAGCGCGCTTCACCGGCGACTGGGAGAAGCGGGCGCCGCTCTACGCGAAGATCCAGCAGATGATCGTCGACGATCAGCCGGAGATCTTCGGCATGATGCGCGAGCGCCGCATCGTGTACCGCGACTGGGTGAAGGGCTTCGAGTACAGCCCGGTCCGGATGACCGAGGAAGTGGACTTCTACCCGCTGTACATCGAGTGATCGATTCGGCCGCGGCCGACACGCACGCACGGCGGCGCGGGCTCCCGCCCGCCGCGCGTGCCGGCCGCGGCCGCGGTCCCGGCGGTCTTGGCGGCGGCGGCCTCGCCACCGGACCGGCCGATGACCCCGGTCCCGGCGGGAGGGTCGCCGGACCGGCGGCGTTCGCCGTCGCGCTCACGGTGAACGGCGTCGTGCCCCGGAAGACCGGTTTGCGGCGCGTGGCCGCGTCGCTCCCGCCCCGGCCATGATTCGGTTTGCCGCCAAACGCGGCGTGCTCGTGGCGCTGATGCTGCTCGGGCTGCTCGCCATCACCTTCACGATCTCCCACGTGGCTCCCGCGGACCCCGCCGCCCTCGCGGCCGGCCCGGACGCCACCCTGGAGATGATCGAGCGGTACCGGGTCGAGCACGGTCTCGACCGCCCGCTCTGGGAGCAGTTCGGGATCTACCTCCGCGACCTCCTGAGCGGCGACTGGGGCCGGTCCATCCACACCACGCGTCCCGTCTGGGATGACCTCGTGACCTACTTCCCGAACACCTTCGAGCTCGTCGTGTTCTCGATCGCGATCGCCATCGTGCTCGGGGTTCCGCTCGGCGTCCTCGCCGCGGTTCGCCAGAACCGTCCGCTCGATCACGTCATCCGGGTCCTCACCGTGTCGGGGGTCGCGATGCCGATGTTCTGGCTCGGTCTCATGGCCCAGTTCTTCTTCGCCCTTCAGCTCGGGTGGTTTCCGCTCGGGGGGCGGATCGAGATGATGACCGACCCCCCGCAGCCGATTACCCATCTGCTTCTCGTCGACGCCCTGCTCCGCGGCGAGCTCGGGACCTTCGTGGAGGGGCTCCACCACATTGTCCTGCCGGCGGTCGCGCTCTGCTTTCCGGCCCTCGCCTCCATCATCCGGGTGAACCGGGCGGAGATGCTGGAGACCCTGAAGCAGGACTACATCGTGAACGCCCGGGCGCAGGGGCTCTCCACCTTCCGCATCGTCGCCCTCTACGCGCTCCGCAACGCGATGCTGCCCACGATGGCGATGATCGGCCTTCGCTTCGGCTGGATGCTCGGCGGCACCGTGCTGGTGGAGACCGTGTTCGACTGGCCGGGGATCGGCCTCTACGCGGTGCAGGCGGCCATCAGCTCGGACTTCGAGCCGATCATGGGAGCGACGATCGTGCTCGGCTTCTTCTTCATGATGACCAACTTCCTGATCGACGTGGTCTACGGACTGCTCGACCCGCGCGTGCGGCACCAGGTATGAGCGAGCGACACATGAGCGGGAGACGCCGACGTGGCTGAGCGGGCGGCCATCTCCCCGCTGGAGCGCCCCAGTTGGCGCGAGCGGCACGCGGCGAACATCCGGCTGGTCCGGCTCTACGCGAGGACCTTCGCCCGCAACGGCTCCGCGATGCTCGGCCTCGCGCTGGTGTCGCTGTTCCTGCTCACTGCCGCAGTCGGCCCCTGGTTCGTGCCGTTTCCCGAGGACGCGGCGGGTGCCGTGCACATCGAACGCAAGCTCCAGCCGCCCGGCCCGGTGCACTGGTTCGGCACCGACGAGGTCGGCAACGACGTCTTCACCCGGGTCGTGGTCGGCGCGCGGGTCACGCTGCAGATCGCGCTGATCGTGACCGGAGTGGCGATGCTCATCGGGGTGCCGCTCGGCATGATCGCCGGCTACGTCGGCGGATGGGTGCAGGAAGTGATCATGCGGGTGACCGATGTCTTCCTGTCGGTGCCCGGCCTCATTCTCGCGATCGCGATCGTCGGTGCGCTCGGACCCGGAATCGTCAACGCCATGCTCGCCCTGTCGCTGGTGTGGTGGCCGGGGTACGTCCGGCTCGTCCAGGCCAAGACCCTCTCGCTCAAGAACGAGGTCTACGTGGAGGCGGCGCACGCCATGGGCGCAGGGAGGCTGCGGGTGGTCTTCGTCCACATCCTGCCGAACTGCACCTCGCCCATCATCGTCAAGGGGAGCATGGACATGGGCATGGCGATCCTCGGGGCGGCGAGCCTCGGCTTCCTCGGACTCGGCGCGCAGCCGCCCTTCCCCGAGTGGGGCGCGATGATCAGCGTGGCCCGCACCTACCTGCCGGACTGGTGGTGGTACTCCTTCTTCCCCGGACTCGCGATCTTCCTCACCGTGCTCGGCTGGAACCTGCTGGGCGACGGGCTGCGCGACACGCTCGACCCGCAGATGCGCCGTTACACCGGCGAGCGGATGCTGTGAACGCGCCACCCGCTGCCGACCGGGGCTCCGGCGCCCCCATGAGCGAGGACGCCGTCCTTGCGGTGCGCAACCTCAGCACGGTGTTTCCGAGTGATGCGGGGCCGGTCGTCACGGTCGATGGCGTGTCCTTTTCGCTCGGCGCCGGGGAGACGCTGGCGGTGGTCGGCGAGTCCGGCTCGGGCAAGACGATGACGTTCCTCTCCGTCCTGCGCCTGGTGCCGCCGCCGGGAC
>JAJECB010000361.1 GCA_022822245.1 Gammaproteobacteria bacterium | reverse complement strand
ACCACGGGTTGCCCATGGCACGCACCATAGGTGCCAAGCCCTACGTTGTCAAGCCTCCTTCAACCCGCCGCCTGCACGACCCCGCGCCCAACCCTCGCCAAAATGAGAATTGCTGGTGGCGCGCGGGCGCGGATGCGAAGCTCGCGCGGAGCTACTGGGACTGGCGGGCGATGGAGGACCCGAACGCGGCCGGCTACTTCCCGTTCACCCCGGCGACGAACCTCCTCTTCGGCCTCAAGGAGGCCGTCGCCATGCTGGAGGAGGAGGGGATGGAGCGGGTCTTCGACCGTCACCGGCGGTTCGCGGCCGCGACGCGGCGGGCGGTGCAGGCGTGGGGCCTCGACTTCAACTGCCGGCCGCCCGAGCATCGGAGCGCATCGCTCACCGCGGTCCGCATGCCGGACGGCTGGAGCGCCGACGCGCTCCGCGCCCTCATCCTGGAGCGCTTCGACGTCTCCCTCGGCAACGGGCTCGGGAAGCTCGATGACCGGGTGTTCCGCATCGGCCACCTCGGCGATCTCAACGACGTGACCCTCCTCGGCACCCTCGCGGCGGTGGAGATGGGGCTCGGGCTCGCCGGCGCGCCCTACCAGCGGGGCGGGGTCGACGCGGCGATGGACCACCTTGCCGCCGCTCCGGCTACCATGACGGATTCGTCGTAGCGGCAGTCCCCGTAACCGCCCCCGTCCCCGCCGTTTCGCCGCCGCCGCAGGAGAAGAGAATGACCCCGGAAGAAGTGCTCTCCCACCCGCCGCGGGCGCTCTCGCAAGCCGAGCGCGAGTCCTACTTCGAGAACGGCTACCTCTCGGTGGAGCGCTTCGTCGGCGAGGAGTGGCTGGAACGGCTTCGTCGCATCGCCTTCGAGTTTGTCGAGCGAAGCCGCGCCGAGACCCGCTCCGGCAACGTCTTCGATATCGCTCCCGGCCACTCGGCCGAGGCGCCGCGCCTTCGGCGGCTCAAGCGCCCCGACGAGCGGCACGAGACCTTCTGGGAGTTCGCGACGGGGCCCATCGCCGACGTCGCCGCCGATCTCGTCGGCCCCGACGTGGTCTTCCACCACTCGAAGCTCAACTACAAGTGGAACGACGGAGCGGACCAGGTGGACTGGCACCAGGACATCCAGTTCTATCCCCACACCAACTACAGCCCGCTCACGATCGGGGTCTATCTCCAGGACACCCGCCTCGACGACGGCGCGCTTGGATTCATCCCCGGCAGCCATGGCGGCCCCCTCTTCGACCAGTACAACGACCGGGGCCAGTGGGTGGGCTCTCTCGCTCCGGCCGACGTCTCCACCCTCCCCACGTCGCGCGCGGTCTACGTCGAGGCCCCGGCGGAGTCCATCACCGTGCACAACTGCCGCACCGTGCACGGCTCCCCGGCGAGCCGTCGCGACGACGGGCGCCCGCTTCTCCTCAACGCCTACGCCTCCGCCGACGCCTTCCCGTACACCCCGCACCCCGATCCGTCGTGCCACTCGGGAACCGTCGTGCGCGGCCGGTCGGCCCGCTGGGCGCACCACGACCCGCGCCCGTGCCTCATCCCGCCCGACTGGTCCGGCGGCTACACCTCCATCTTCGCCGCCCAGACCGGGGAGGACGCGGCCGCATAGGCGCGGCCCGACCGCCTGCCGCCCTCTCGCCGAATGCTTGACCGTGCCATCATCAATCGTATATATGAATTCATAAGGGTAGAAATATAGATACAGATGAAGAGTTCCGGGGTCTCGTCCGCCTCCACCCGCGACTTTTGATATGCCCGCCGCCAACGTTGCCATTGCGGAACGAACCCCGGAGGCGGTGCTGGACTTCTGGCTCGGCCGACTGCGGACGGCGTCCGATGCCTCCCGCCGGAACTGGCAGCAGGGGATGCGGAGATGGCGGCTCGGACCGTTCGCGAGGAGCGCCGAAGATCCGAACATTCTTCGGGCGCAGCGCGAGTGGTGCGAACAGATGCACCGCGAAGGACCGGACCGCTTCTTCCGCGACCCGGTCTGGGACACGCCGAAGGGCTTGCTGGCAAGGCTGATCGTCCTCGATCAATTCCCACGAGGCGTCTATCGCGGGACGGCGCTGGCCTACGCGAACGACTCCCTTGCCGCCTCGTTGTCCTGGCAGGCCTGCGAGGCGGGCCGGGAGTTTGCGCACTACAACGTCATCGAGCGCTTCTGGATCTATCTTCCGCTTGTCCACGTGGAGAACCTGCAGTTCCAGGAGCTGTCCATCGAGAAATTTGCTCGCTGGAGCGCCGACCTCATCGCCGAAGCACCGCCCGACCGGCGCCGGATCAACCAGTTCGTGAGCTGGTCGATCGTCAGGGCCGCGATCGAGCACACCGAGACGCTGCTCCTCTTCGACCGCTTCCCTCACCGCAACGCCGTCATGCAGCGGCCTCATCGCGGCGGCGAAGTGCGTTACCTCACCGACCCGATGCGCCCGCTCTGGAGCTTCACCCAGCCGCCGGACCCGGACTACTTCGCCCTGCTGGGCGCCTTGTGCAGGATGGGAGACGGGCTCGACGAGAGCCGGACAAGTCGGGAGGCACTGGCCGGCCTGCTCCGCGCCGCGGGGCTTTCGCCGGAAGATCCGGCTTCGCCGATGGACGTCTTCGGCCTCGCCGGTGACGACGTCGTGCCCTATCCGGTGCTCTACCGGCACCTGCGCCTCCCGGAGCATGCACAGACGTTCGACCTCGTGCGTCGCATGCCGCAAGTGGTCGACCTGACGAACGCGGTCAAGCGCCTCATCCTCAAGGACGGGAACCTGCACTGGCCGCCGAGGAGCGCAAAGGACTCGATCCGCCCCGCGCTCGATGTCGCGGCGCTGAACGCACTCGTGCGCGGCGGGGGGCCGTCCGGGGCATTGGCCGGCGAGATTTCGAACGGGAGCGGGTCGCGCGGTGACGGCGGCGGCCGGGAAACGCCCTCGGAGCCGGAGCGGGAACCGCCTCACGTCCTCAGCCTCGCCATCCGCAATGCAAGCCTTGAGCTCGAACGGGTCGGGGAAGCGGTGGAGGACTTCGCCGAGCGGAACGGGTTTCCGCACGAGGACCGGTTCCAGGTGCAGCTTTGCATCGAGGAGCTCCTCATGTACATCGCCGAACACGGCTCTGGCGGTGCCGGCGCGCACCGGATCGAAGTCCACCTCGAGATGAGCGAGGAGACCCGCAGCCTCGAGATCCGGACCATCGACGACGGAGGCGAGCTCGAAGCCGGAGCGTCCTTTTTCCAACCGGGTCCGGACACGATCGGGGAGGAGACGGTGATGGACGAGCTTGGTTTGCACCTGGCGCGCACCTATGTCGACGAGATGCGATACCGGCGCGACCAAGGCCGGAATCAATTCCGCTTGCGCAAGAGGATCGGCGGCTGAGCTCGGGCGCACGTACGCGCTCTTGAGTCGCGGCTGCGCACCCCTCCTACCCGGAGAGCGGAGACTTCGACAGAGAACGCTGCGTGCCGTGGAACATTCACAACGCGCGCTGCCGGGGAAACACGAACCCATGCGGGAACCGGAAGTCATCATCATCGGCGCCGGCCAGGCCGGGCTTTGCACCAGTTACTTCCTTTCGGGCCACGGAATCGACCATGTCGTCCTGGAGCGGGGGATATTGGGGGACAGTTGGCGGAAGCGCCGATGGGACAGCTTCACCCTCGTCACCCCGAACTGGACGATCCGCCTTCCCGGCGCGGAGTATCGCGGGCCCGACCCGGACGGGTTCATGGGACGCGACGAGTTCGCGGAGTATCTTGCGCGTTGGGCCGGGCACTTCGGCTGTCCGATCCGGACCGGAGTCGAGGCTACCGGTGTCGGTCGAGGCACGAAGGGCCGGCTGCGCGTCGATACGACCGACGGACCCCTCGAGGCCCCGGCGATGGTGGTCGCCACCGGCACGATGCAGACGCCCCGCCGGCCGGTGCTGGCCGAGCGCGTGCCGCCTCGCATCCGGCAGCTCGATGCCGAGACCTACCGCAATCCCGGGGATCTCGCTCCCGGTGCGGTGCTGGTCGTCGGCTCGGGTCAGACGGGAGTGCAGATTGCCTCGGACCTGCGGCTTTCCGGCCGCCGGGTGCTGTTCAGCACCGGCGGGGCGATGCGTGTTCCACGCCGCTACCGGGGGCGGGACTGCGTGGCGTGGCTCGACGAGCTCGGATTCTTCGATCGGACTCCGGACATGCTGGAGTCTCCCGCGGCGCGTTTCCGGGCCGAGGTGCAGGCGAGCGGGCACGATGGCGGACAGGCGGTCGGCCTGCACTCCCTCCGTCGCGAGGGTATCGAGCTGCTCGGAAGGTTGACGGCCGCGGACGGCGAGAAGATGCGGTTCGCCGACGATCTCCGCGACAACATGGAGAACGCCGACCGGTTCTCGCGCACGTTCCGGGAAGGGGTGGATGCGTTCGTGGAGAGGAACGGCATCGACGCACCCCTCCCGACCGACGAGGAGCTCGACGGCGAACCACCGGAAGGCGACTGGTCCGTACCGTGCCGCCCCTCGATAGACCTCGGGGACGAGAACGTCACCACCATCGTATGGGCCACCGGGTTCTCTTTCGATTTCTCCTGGATCGACTTTCCCGTGCGCGACGAGATGGGGTATCCGGTCACGGACCGCGGCGCGGCCGCCGTCCCCGGTCTGTACTTCATCGGCCTCAACTGGATGGTGAAACGAAAGTCCGGCCTGCTGTACGGCGTCGGGGACGACGCCCGGCACGTCGCCGCTCACATTGCGGGATACCTCGCCGCCGGTCGGTGAACGGCGATGAACCGCGCGGCACGCGTTGGCGCGCCGGCGCGGCTCGCCGGGCAACGCGCCGCCCGCCCGGTCGGTCGCATGCGGCCCACTTCGCGGGAACGCCCATGATTCGCCCGATGGGCGAGAGCTGCCAGCGAAAGCGCAGGCAGGGCCGGGCGTGGACCGGTCAAGCGTCGCCGAGCAGCTCCGCCACGTACCCGCTGAGGATGCGCAGGAAGTCGCTCCCGACGCGCCCGGGCGAGGCCACGCAGTGGCCCCACGGGGAGGCGTACGGGCGAAGCTCGGCGTTCGGCAGGTGCTCGGCCTCGATGGCGTTGTCCTCGAGCGGGAAGTAGAGATCGGTGGTGCACGGGACGAGGATCGCCCGGGCCCGGATGGCCCCGAGCGCACGTTCGAAGTCTCCCCGGTAGCGATCGTTGGCGCTGATGTCGCCGAGCTGCCAGGTCCGGAGCTTGGCGAGGAGATCGTTCGCATCCCACCCGAGATGGTCGCGTTCCCAGTCGGCGAGCAGCTCCTCGAAGGTCTCGAACCCGAGCTCGCGGTGGAGCCTCTCACGATAGAAGGCCTGCGAGTACGCCCATCCCGCGTAGACCCGCCCGAACGCCCGGAGGCCGGCCTCGGGCGGCGCCGGGTAGTCGCCGCCCGCGAACGCGGCGTCGGCCACGAGCGCCGCCTTGACGCCCTCGAGGAACACCTGGTTGTGCGGGGAGGTCCGGGCCGAGGCGCAGAACGGCAGGATGGCCTCGACGAGGTCGGGAAACTGCGCCCCCCACTCGTACGCCTGGCACCCGGCCATGGACCACCCGAAGACGAGGGCGACGCCCTTCACGCCGAGCTCCCCGGCGAGCAGCCGGTGCTGGCACGCGACGTTGTCATGGAGGGTGACGGCGGGGAAGCGCGGGCCGTCGAAGGGCGGCGCGGTATTGCTCGGCGAGGACGAGAGGCCGTTTCCGAACAGGTCGATCGAGACGATGAACCAGCGCGACGGATCGAGCGCCGGCAGCGCGCGGAGGTACCCCTCGTTGCGGACGTGGGTGCCGGTGTAGAACGTGGGCATGACGATGACGTTGTCGCGGCCCGCGTTGAGCGAGCCGTACGCCTTGAAGGCGAGCTTCGCGTCGGGCAGGGTGGCGCCGGACTGCAGTGTCACCTCGCCGAGCTCGAATACCTCGTGGTCCGGCATCGCCTCGACTCGTCCTCCGGTGCGTTCCCGCGCGCTCACCGGCGCGCCCGTCATCAGTAGAGCCGCAGGTACTCCTCGACCTCCCAGTCCGTCACCGCCTGGTGATAGCGCTCCCACTCGTCGACCTTGTACCGCAGCCAGGAGCTCAGCATCGTCGGGCCGAGCACCTCGGCGGCGATCGGGTCTTGCCTCAGGATCTCGGTCGCCTCGAGCAGGTTCCGCGGCAGACGCTGCCCGCCGCTCGCGCGGATCTCCTCGTCGGTGAGCGTGTAGAGGTCCCGGTCGAGGGGCGGCCCGGGGTCGATGCCCTCGACCACCCCGGCGACCGTCGCGGCGGTGGTCATTCCGAGGGAGAGGTACGGGTTCATGCACATGTCGGCGGCGCGGTTCTCGATGCAGAACCGGTTCTGGGGCAGGCGCAGCATGCACGAGCGGTTGTTGTTGCCGTAGGTCATGTGGGTGGGCGCCCAGGTCACCGTGCCCCCCTCGAATCCGCCGACCCGGGGCACGAGGCCGTTGTAGGAGTTGACCGTCGAGCAGGCGATGGCGGTGAGCGCCCCGCCGTGGCGGAGGAGCCCTCCGACCGCGCCGTACACCGCGTTCGCCCAGCCGCCGCCCTCCGGGTCTTCGAAGAGGTTCACGCCCGGGGCGTCGGTACGCTGCATCGAGTAGTTGATGTGCGCGCCCGAGCGCCAGTCGCCGATGGTGGGCTTGGGCATGAAGGTGATGAACATGCCGTGCTTCTTCGCGACCTCCTTGAGGAGCACGCGCAGGAACACGAGCCGGTCCGCCATCCGCACGACGTCCGTGTAGCCGAAGTCGAGCTCGAACTGCGAGTAGGCGCCCTCGGCGACCACGTCCTTGAGCCCCCATCCGAGCTCCTCGAGGATGTCGATGAGCGAGCCGAGAAACCCCATCGAATCGATGGAGTACTCGGCGTCGTAGCCGAATGCCTGGCGTCTCGGGCGTACGCCTTCGCCGGGAAGCGGGTCGTCGTCGAACGCCTTGATCGGCCGTCCGTCCTGCCAGCGCATGGCGATGAACTCGGGCTCGACGCCTGCGAACCCGGCGAACCCCTTCGCCGCGGCGTCGCGCACCACCCGCTTGAGCGTGTGGCGGGGACAGAGGTTGTACGGCGCGTCCTCCCACCAGAGATCCGCGAACATCCATGCGCAGGTGCGGTCCCAGGGGCAGATGACCAGGGTGTCGAGGTCCGGCACCGGGATCTGGTCCGCGTCGGCCGGGGTGAGCTCGGGAACGAACGAGACCGAGTGGACCGCGAACTGCGGACCCCGGCCCATGCACAGGTTCTCGAAATCGCTGAGCGGCACCGGCTTGGTCTTCGGTACCCCGAGCAGGTCGATCCAGCACGAGAACACGTAGCGGACTCCGGCCTCGGCGAGCTTCGCCGCGGCTTCGCGCACGCGCGCGACATCGGGCAGCGCGGCGGCCAGGCTTCCCGGGTTCGATGGTGTCTCGTTCATCGGATGCTTCCCTCCGTCACGGCGGCGGTTGTGGATGATGAATTCGCAGATTCAGCCAATCCAAAAAAACGGATCATGAATCTGGTTGACTTGATCCTTCCGATTCGGTAGAAGCATAGAACAAGAACCGCGATATCCACAACCGCGGCAGCCCCCGACCTCCACCGGAGCCACGAGGCGAGGCCATGTCCCGGCCCACGGTCCACGAATTGCGGGCGGTCGCCGCGCACGGCGGCGCCGATGCCGCCGAGGGCGTCTCCCCCCTCTCCTCTCCCGCCGACGACCTCAACCAGCAGATCATCCGGCTCCTCCGGGACGACGGGCGGGCCGCCTACGACGTCATCGGCCAGCAGCTCGGCGTATCGGGTGGAACCGTGCGCAACCGGGTCACCCGGATGCGAGACGCGGGGATGCTTCGCATCGTGGCCGTGGTGGACCCGGTGGCCGTCGACTACGAGGCGGACGCGATGCTCGGGGTCAAGGCCGCGCCCGGAGCCGTGCCCGCCGCGCTTGCGCAGCGGCTCGAGCCCCATCCGGCGGTCGTCTACATCATGTGGGTGAGTGGCCGATACGACCTGCTCGTCGAGGTCGTGTGCGACGCGCAGACCGAGCTCGCGTTATTCCTCGACGAGCACATCCACGGTCATTCCGACATCGCCCACGTCGAGGTGATGACCCGGATCGGCATGTTCAAGAACCAGTTCCTGCTCAAGCGTCACGTGCCGTAGTCGGGCCGGCACACTCGGGAGGCGGGCATGAGTGAATCGCTGCAATCCATCCTCGGGGCCGAGGCGCTCGCCGGGTTCGAGGCAGGGGGGCCGGTGGCGGCCGGACTTCCGGGCGCCGCCTACACGAGCGAGGCGTTCTTCGCGCTCGAGAACGAGCGGATCTTCACCGAGTCGTGGGTCTTCGCGGGCTTCGCGCACGAGCTCGCCCGGCCCGGCGACGTCACGCCGGTCACCGTAGCGGGCCGGCCGCTCCTCCTCGTGCGGGATGCCGAGCTCGGGGTTCGGGCCTTCCACAACGTTTGTCGCCACCGTAACCTCAAGCTCGTCGACGCCCCCGGAAATGTCGGGCGGGCGATCCGGTGCCCCTATCACTCCTGGACGTACGGGCTCGACGGCACGCTCCGCCTCACTCCCTACTTCGGTGGGCGGGAGCCGCGCGCGGTGCCTCCCGGCTTCGACCGCGGGCGGCACGGGCTCGTGCCGGTGCGCTCGGCGACGTGGCACGACTGGGTCTTCGTCAACCCGAGCGGCGCCGCGCCCCCTTTCGAGGAGTTCGTCGCCCCGCTCCGAGGCCGGCTCGAGGGCGTCGACCCCGGCCGGGTCCGCCATGTCGTCACCATCGACTTCGGCGAGGTGGCCGCGAACTGGAAGCTCCTGCTGGAGAACTTCATCGAGCCCTACCACGTCCAGTTCGTGCATGCGACGACCACCGAGCAGCCTCTCCTCGACCACTACACCGTGAATGACCGGGGCTGTCTCGGATGCGCCGTCGACGTCTCCGGCGACGCGACCCGGGAAGACACCCTCTCGGCCGACTCCCGCTACCTCACCGCGTTCCCCAACTTCGTGTTCGGGCTCTACCTCCCGGACGAGGTCGGCGTGCAGCTCATCGTGCCGCTCGCCCCGAACCGTACCCTCCAGCGCCGCGCGGTCTACCGCCTCGGATCGGAATCGGGGCCGGAATCGGCCGCGCGAACGGAGGAGCTCGCGAACCTCTGGCGAAAGGTGCACGCCGAGGACCACGCCATGCTCGAACGGCTCCAGCAGGGGCGCGCATCCGACGTCGCCGCGGGAGGCGGCGTGCTCTCGCCGGTGTGGGAAGACGCGGTGCGGGCCTTCCAGGAGCGGGTGGTGGCCGCGCTCCGATGAGCGCCCCGCGCGCACGAACGCGGCGGGGTCAGTCGCGGAGCCCGAGGGGGTCCTCGGGGTCGACGCCGCCGGCGAAGGGGCGGCGCCGGTCGTAGTCGGTGAGCTGGTAGACGAGTCCGAGCCAGTTGTTGACGAGGGCCTTGCCGGTGTCGGTCCACGTGTTGTCGAGCTCGGGCAGCACCTCCGCTTCCGGAAAGTCGGGGGCCGCGGTGCCGGATTCCCGCGCCCGCATCACCTCCTCCCGGTAGGCCGCGAACCGTTGCGCCACGGGCGGCGCGAAGTAGTTCTCGGGGTGCGGCGGATAGTCCTCGCACTCGCCCCGGAGGTACCGCCCGACCTCGCGCTTGTACTCCTTGAGGAGGCTCTCCCGGTCGTACTCCGGGTGCCCCTGGAAGTAGACGAAGCGGAAGCCGTCCGGGCTCGTCGCGACGAGGACCCCGCCCTTTTCGCTCTCGACGAGCACCCTGAGGCCCGCCGCCTCCATCTCCTCGCGAGGCACGTCGTTGAACCGGGAGTGCGGGGTCTCGAAACGGGTATTGATCCCGGCGACGAGGGGGTGGGCGCCGTCCCGCACCCGATGCGAGTAGACCCCCCACCGCTTCGCCGGCAGGTGGGTGCGCTGCACCCCGTGCAGCCACTGGAAGACGGCGTGGCTCGCGAGGCACGAGCAGAGCATCGACGCGACGTTCTCCCGCCCCCAGTCGAGGACTTCGATGAGCGGCTCCCAGAACGGCTCGCGGGTGATGTCGGCCTCGGTGACGTTCGCGCCGGTCACGATCAGGGCGTCGAGCCCCTCGCGCTTCAGGCGCTCGAACGGCTCGTAGAATCGCTCCACCCACTCGCGCGCCGCGCCCTCGCGTTCCACCCCGACCATCGTGAACGGGTGCACGAAGACCTGGGCGATCCGGTTCGAGGCCCCGACGAGCCGCAGGAACTGGCGCTCCGTCGCCGCGAGGGCCGCGTCCGGCATCATGTTGAGGAACCCGATGTGGAGCTCCCGGATGTCCTGGCGTTGCGCCCGCTCGGGATCGAGGATCTCGTGCCCCTCGCCCCGGAGCCGGTCGAACGTCGGAAGGTCGGAATGGGCGACGAGAGGCATTGTGTCTTCGTTCAGGCAGGGTCGGGAATCGCGACGATCGTAACGCGGGGCGCCGGGCCGGAGCCCGGGCCGGTTTCGCGGGCGAGACCGGCCGGCGGGTACCGCGGGACCGAACGCTCGTGCGCGTGGGCCGCCGTGCTCAGACGCTCCTCACGCGGGCCGTCGCCACGGCGGAGGCCGCCTCCAGGATTCCCGCCACGAGCTCCACGAAGTCCGCCTCGTCGCGAACCCCCTCCGCCGCCCGCGCTTCAACGGTGTAGCCGTGGCGCCGGGAGATCGCCTCGTAGCGCGGCCGCCGGTGGGCGACCAGCGACGGGAACACCCACTGCACGAAGTCGTCGGGCTCGACCTCCGCCGGAGATTCGAGGGACCGCTCCTCGAGGTAGGCCGCGAGCTGCGCGGCGAAGAACGCCTCCGGGTAGTAGAGGGGCTTCGGGTCGATGCGCTGGCGCTCGAGCAGGTCGCTCTCCAGCGCTTCGTCGGCCCGGAGGTACAGGATGAGGGTGTGCTCGGCGAGGGTCGGGATCACGGAGGCGTCCTCGATCTCGCACACGCTCCCGCCCGCGTCGTTCACGAAGTGGTCGTAGCCGTAGATGTCGCGGCTCTTCTCGATGAATCCGGGGACGTCCTTCATCGCGCCCACCTCGGCATCGTGGTGGAGGCGCTGGCGGCGGCGGAACTCCTCCACGCTGAGGCCGCCGTGCTCCGGGTCGCCGATCTTGCCGAGGAACGTGGAGACCGGCTGCAGGTTGTCCACCGTGACGTTGCTCTTGATGTAGATCGAGTCCGAGCGGAGGAGGTCGCGCAGGAAGTCGACCCGCATCGCCTGACGCTTGATGTTGTCGACGATCGGCTCGTCCAGGTAGCGGGTTCCGATCCGGTAGTCCCCGGAGTAGTGGAACCAGTTGCTCTTGGGGAGGCGGTTCGCGAGCGTGGTCTTGCCCACCCCGGACATGCCGAGCAGGGTCACCGCCTTGTGCGGCCACGCCTCGAATTCACGGGCGGTCATACGCACCGTTTCGTCTCCCTCCGGGCGGGCTCGGTCTCGGTCCGGCCCTGACCCCGGTCCCGGCCCCGGTCTTGGCCCCGCTACGCTCCGCCCTACTTGAGGGGCGAGTGCGCGGCCGGGAGCAGGATCGTCGAGTGCATCTCCTCGAGAAGCGGCCCCGCCTTCCCCAGGAACTCCTTCCAGCGCGGGTCCGCGGCCACCTGCGCCCGGCGCTCGGTGCGGGCGTCCACCGACGGATAGGCCCAGAGATGCGAGACTTCGTTCGGCTGCCCCGCGTCGGTGATCCAGGCGCCGACGTTCTTCGAGTACTCCTCGCGCACCGGCATGATGTCCTGGAAGTGCTTCGCCCACTCGCGCACCCGCCCCGGGGCGGTGCGGTAGTTGCGGTACTCGTAGATGTTGCCCTCGGACTCCGGGGCCTTGAGCGGGAGAATGGGCTCGAGGACCCGGACGTCCTGACGGACGAGGTGCTCGCGGATGAGGGGGATGTACTCCGTCGCCCACCGCTCGTTCTTCGCGAGCTCGCCCCGGAGCCGCTGGCGCTCGTTGAGGTCGGCGTAGCTCCACAGGTGCATGACCTGGTTGAGCGGGCCGATCTCGGTCAGCCAGTAGCCTTCCAGCTTCCCGTAGTCGTCGCCGCGGATCGCGCGGCCGACCTCGCCCGCGTTCTTCGCCACGGTCGGGCCGGTGCCGGCCCGCAGGGTGTAGGTGCGAAGCTCGTGGATCACGTTCTCTCCCCCCGGATGAATTCGTCCGGCCGCCGTCCGGCCACTTCGTAGCGTCAACCGCAAAGCATACCGCAGCCGGGCGGACAGGTCGGGTCCCGGGCGCGGTCCGGGTGGCCCGTACACTATGCGGTCGGAGCGAAGGGGATGGGGTCGCGGGGTCATGGCGGTCACGGCCGAAGCGCGAGGCACTGCCAGGACGGGGGAACGCCACGGGTCCGCGCGGGCGGTCGCGGTCATCAGCTCCGCCCACTTCACGAGCCACTTCTACCTCCTGCTGCTTCCGCCCCTCTTTCCGCTCCTGCGCGAGGTCTACGGGGTCGGGTACACCGAGCTCGGCTTCGCGATCAGCGTCTTCAGCATCGTCACCGCCTGCACCCAAGTGCCGGTCGGCTTCGCGGTGGATCGCTTCGGAGCACGCCGGATCCTCGCGGCCGGCCTGCTGCTCGAAGGGGCCGCCTTCGTGGCCATAGGGCTTGCGCCGTTCTACGGGGCGCTGGTGGCCCTGATGGCGGTGGCGGGGCTCGCCAATTCCGTCTATCACCCCGCCGACTACTCGCTCCTCAACGCCTCGGTGAACCCCCGCCGGATGGGGCGCGCGTTCTCCTTCCACACCTCGGCGGGGATGCTGGGCAACGCGGTCGCCCCGGTGACGATGGTGTCCCTGACCGCACTCCTGGACTGGCGTGTGGCGCTCACCCTGTGCGGTGGCGTCGGCCTCGCGGTGGGGTTGCTGGTGGTCTTCAACGGCCGCGTGCTGAAGGAGCGCCCGGGCGGGGGAGACGGTGCCGGTGCCGGTGCGGCGGGCGCGGCGGCGGCCGGCACCACCGGCATTCGGCTGCTTCTCAGCGCGCCGATCCTGCTCGGAACCCTGTTCTTCTTCGGGATGTCGGTCTCCGGCTACGGCCTCCAGACGTTCAGCGTGTCGGCCCTCCACCTCCTCCACGACGCTCCGATCGCCGAGGCGACGACGGTGCTCAGCGCCTACCTCTTCACTTCGCCGGTCGGGGTCCTTGCGGGCGGCTGGGTCGCGGACCGGATCCGGCGTCGCCACGACGCGTTCGCGGCGCTTTGCATCGTGATGGTGGCGGTATGCATCGGTGCGGTGGCCGCTCTGCGGCCCCCGCTCGCCGTCGTCGCGGGGTTCTTCGTCGTCGCCGGCTTCTTCTCGGGCATGGTCGCGCCATCGCGCGACATGCTCATCCGGTCGATGTCACCGCCGGGCGACATCGCCAAGGTCTTCGGCTTCGTCTCGACCGGCTTCAACCTCGGCGGGATTGTCGCGCCGGTGATGTTCGGGTTCCTCCTCGATCGGAGCGATCCCGGAAGCCTGTTCTGGACGGTGGCGCTGGTGAGCCTGGCCACCGTCTTCACGGTGCTGACCACCGGAAAGGCGCGGCGGCGCTGATCGGGGGCCGGGGGGAGTCGGGACAGCGGTTGGGGGCCGTGGCCCGCCGGCTTGGGGGCAGGCTCTTTCCTCCGCGGCTCGTGCAACCCGCTCCGGAAGGAACCTGCCTCGGGTCGGCTGCGCTGGGGCTCGCCCCGGTTCGGCGTGCCGGGGGAGTCAGAGGCGGGACATCACCTTGCGCGAGAACGCCGCGATGGTCTGGCGCTGCGTCTCGAGCGAGGGGAGGAGCATGACGTGGTCGAGCCCCGCTTCGTCAAGGTGGCGGATCTGCTCGACGAGCTCGTCCGGGGTGCCCGCGAGGCAGGTGGTGCGGATGAGCTCCGGGGTGACGAACTCGGCCTCGTCGGGGTGCAGCCACGTGCAGTGACCGGCGTGGACCCGAAGGTGGCGGCTCCGCTCGGGGGTCTCTTCGACGAGGCGGCAGTACTTCTTCCAGAAGGGACGCATGTGGGGCGGCGGCTCGCCGCCGTTCTCCTTGATCTTCTCGTAGATGTAGTGGATCGAGGACACGACGAACGGCCCGCAGTCCCGGATCGCGCGCTCCGATTCGAGGGTCTCGCCCGGCTCGAGCACCACTGCGGTGGTGAGGGAGCTGAGCTGGAAGTCGGCCGGCAGCTCCCGCCCCGCCTCCGCCGCGCCCCGGGCCGCGTGGGAGCGGGCGCGGGTCACGAAGTCGCGGTGGGGCGGGATGGAGACGACGAGCCCGTCCCCGTAGCGCCCCGCGAGCTGTTGGGTCCGGTGGTAGAAACCCGAGACGTGGATCGGGATCCGCGGTTCCAACTGCATGAACCCGAGGTCGAGCATGTCGAAGCGGATGGTCCGGGGGGCTCGGCCCACCGAATCGGCCCCCGGGTCGACATAGTCCACCTCCTCGCCGTCGAGGAGCCCGCGGAGCACCCGCACGTACTCCTCGAACGCGGCGAATCGGATGGGACGCTGGCCCATCAGGCGCTGCGCGGTGTTCCCGGTACCGATCCCGAGGAATACCCGCCCCGGAGCGAGCCGGTTGATGGTCGCGATGCTGTGGGCGGTGACCGGGGCGCTGCGGGTGCCCGCGACGCTCACCCCGGTCCCGAGCCGGATGGTGCGGGTCTCGCGGGCGGCGAGGGCCAGGAAGGCGTAGCAGTCGGACCAGATCATCTGGCTGTCCGGGACCCACAGATGGGAGTAGCCCAGGTTCTCGGCCTCGACGGCGAGGCCGATGTCGTCGATCTTCGTGATCGCGCAAACGCCGAAGTCCATGTTCTCCCGCTCCTCGCATCTGTGGCACGGGGTTGTCCGGCCGCCGCGCGACCCCGATCCGATCC
Source organism: Gammaproteobacteria bacterium (assembly GCA_022822245.1). The sequence continues at coordinate 9,246 of JAJECB010000361.1, read as the reverse complement.
CGGCGCGGCAGGTTGCCGGCCGCGTTCGGACGCGGCTATTGTGAAGCAAGTGCGGGAGGCGAAGGGCGGCGGGGGTGCCGCGCGTCAGCTCGCGGGGAACCGAGGGGGACGATGTGAAGACCGCGAAGCGGACCGGACCGGCGTCCCGACCCTCGGGGGGTCGTGGCGCGGCGGGGCTCGAGGTGAGGCCGAGCGGGGAGGGCGCGGGGGCGGAGGTCGCCGGGGTCGATCTGGCGGCGCGGCTGCCGGACGACGTGTTCGCCGATATCGACCGCGCCCTCGCCCACCACGGGGTGCTCGTGTTCCGGGATCAGCGCCTGAGCCCGGAGCGCCAGCTCGCCTTCTGCGAGCGGTTCGGCCCGGTCGAGGTGAACGCCTTCGACCAGTACGCCCTTCCCGGGCACCCCGGGGTGCTGGTGGTGTCGAACATCGTCGAGGACGGCCGCAGCATCGGGTACGCCGACGCGGGCAGCCACTGGCACACCGACATGTCCTACACCGCGACCCCGCCCCGATGCACCGCGCTGCACGCAATCGAGGTTCCGAGCGCCGGCGTCCGGAACCTCGGGGACACCCTGTTCGCGAACGCCCGCGCGGCCTTCGAGGCGCTCGCCGAGCCGGACCGGGGACGCATCGAGGGGCTTCGCGCGGTGCACCGCTTCAGCGCCAAGGAGCGGGGGGTCAAGCGCCCGGTCAAGCTGACCCCGGAGCAGATCGCCCGCCATCCGGACGTGGTCCATCCCGTCGCCCGCACCCATCCCGTGAGCGGGGCGAAGGCCCTCTACGTGCGCGAAGGGGAGTGCGTCGGTATCGAGGGGATGGCGGACGAGGAGGCGGTGGCGCTCATCAAGCGGCTGTCCGACCACATCATCCGGCCGGAGTTCCGGTACCGGCACCGGTGGCGGGTCGGCGACCTCGTCATCTGGGACAACTGCACGGTGCAGCACGTCGCGCTTCGCGACTACGAGTGGCCGCAGCGCCGCCTCATGCACCGGGTGACGGCGGGCGGTTCCGTTCCGTTCTGATTGCCCGCCCGGGACTCGGTCCCGGTCGGGTCGTGGACGCGCCGCGTTCAAACCGGTTACCGTGCCGGGCTGCGGACGCCGGACCCCGGAGGACACCATGCCCGACCTCGATATCGCCGACTGCATCAACGAGACCTGCCCCTGGTCCGGAGAGCCGGTACAGGCGGACTCGCTCACCGAGCATGCCGGCAAGGTCGTCGGGTTCTGCAATACCGGTTGCCGGGACAAGTTCGAGACCGCGATCCGACACTTCGAGGCGGCAGGGGCGCCGGAAGCCGCCCCGCCCCGCTCCGCCCGCCCACGCTGACCCGGGAGAATCCACCCATGACCACGCCCATCGACGCCCACCAGGTCCTGATGACCGGCGAGAACTCCTTCATTCGTCTCAGCCACGACGGCGGGACCACGATGTCCGACCGCACCAGCCACTGGCGGGTGCTCTGGTGCCCGGCGGGGGCCGGCCACGCCCTCTTCATGCAGGGCGAGCTGACGGGCGGGGAGGTCCGCATCTACGCCGACGACATCTCCGTCGCCCGCTGGCTGCAGCGAACCATCGAGACCCTGCTGCACGCGCCGTTCGCGGACGAGGGGGTGCCGGTGCGCCCGGCCGTCTTCACCCGCGAGGGCGACCCGCGCTCGACCACCGTCGAGACCATCGAGTCCGACGAGGACATCATCCGCATGACGTGGTACGACTGCCTCGAGCCGTTCATCCTGAACGCGCCGCCAGGCACCGGGGGCCGGCCGCTAGGGGTCCTCTCCACCTTCACCCCGGCGGCCTCCGCCCAGCTCGCCCTCAACGACGAGGTCGCGACCGGCTCGGTCTGGCGCGAGCAGCGGGGCGACCACCAGTCCTCGAGTGCCGTCCTCGCGTGGTCCGAGTCCTGGCTCAAGCCCCGGGACTGACCGCCGCAATCTCAGAGTTCGGCGCTCCGGGCGGCGGCGGCGCTCACGGGTCTTCGTGATGTGCCCGCCCTGCTCGGGTCCCGGGGGACCGCCAGCGCGCCGCGCACCGGGATGGATCCGCGGAAGCCGTTCGCAATCAATGAAGCTGCGTCATAATTTCGCCGGCCATAGCGAGGGACGCTCTCCATGACGACGGACGACAGCCAGACGGTGCTCGTCACCGGGGCGGGAACCGGGATAGGGCGGGCCACCGCGCTCGCGTTCGCGGAGACGGGCGCACGGGTCGCCGCCGCCGACCTCGACGAGAGCGCGGCGGGCGCGACCGCCGAGGCGGCGGGGGGCGGCGCGATCGCGGTGCAGGCGGACGTGGGCGACGTCGCGGACATCGACCGCATGGTGAGCACCGTCGTCGCCGAGCTCGGCCACCTCGACGTGATCGTCAACAACGCCGGGGTCACCCGCGGCGCCTACATCATGAACCTCACCGAGGAGGACTGGGACCGGATGCACCGGGTCAATGCGAAGGGGGTCTTCTTCTGCCTCCAGCGCGCCGCCCGGGAGATGATCCCCCGCCGCGAAGGGCGGATCATCAACATCGCCTCCATCGCGGGCCGCGGCTTCCCCGGCACCTCCAATGCCGCGTACGCGGCGAGCAAGGGCGCGGTCATCAGCCTCACCAAGACCGCCGCCCAGCAGCTCGCCCGCCACAACCTCAACGTCAACGCGATCTGCCCCGGGGTCACCATGACCGAGATGGTGGCCCGCCTTACCTCGCAGCGGGCGGAGAAGGAGGGCATTTCCCTCGACGACGCCATCGCGAAGGCGGTGAGGCCCATCCCGCTCCGCCGGGCCAACGACCCCGCGGACATCGCGGCGATGGCGGTCTTCCTCGCCTCGCCCGGCGCCCGCAACATCACCGGGCAGTGCTACAACGTCGACGGCGGCCTCGTCACGAGCTAGCGGGGCGCCACGGAGTCCCTCTGGACCATGGCGACTCCGGCAAAGCCGGCGGGGATAACCGAGGGCGAAGATCGGACGGCAGCTCAATGCGAGTACTTCACAGACTTTCGGGCAGTCTGCAGGATGTCAGCAGTGCGCTCGTGCAACGCGGAACCGCCATGGGGCCGCTGGTACCTTCGCTTGTGCTGGTTCCCTTTCTTCTTCTGTTCGCGTGGCTGTTTCGGGACACGGCTGTTGTGGCGGGTATCCCGATCATTTCTGCGGTGTTGGTGATTGCAGGTCTGTTGATTCCGTACAATTTCCACAGGCACTTCGGGAAGTTCGCGAAGACCGATCCGGACAGATTGCAATCCGAGGAGTTTCGCATCGGGATGACTCGCATACAGATGCTCGACGCCAAGTCACTACCGCAACCGTTGCTGGAAGACTCCCTTCCCGAGCCTACGCGGAACCTGACCGATGCCGATGCTCGGCACGAACTCGATGAGGCGAACGAGGCAGCCTCTGACGACGAGGGAAAGGTACGATGAAGGCATATCTCTTTGCGTACAGCCAAGCGTGGACACAGGCACAGGTGCACGCCATTCTCAACGATACCAAAGCGATCGAGACCTGGATTGCCCCATTCCCGTCCGCTGCGGTCCTCATCTCCGATCTGAGTGCCCAGGATCTCGGCGCGGTGCTGCACCGACGCCTGTCGGATGCGTGGTTCATCGTGACGGAAATAAGCCCTGGTTCAGTGGACGGGTGGTTGCCCGAGAACCTGTGGAGCTACGTGAACCAGCCGGCGCAAGCATGGTCACAGAACCTGTTCGAGAATCTTCCGCCGCCGCAACAAACACGGCGTGACCCCTTGGTGGAGGCTCTCCTCGCCGGCGACAAGGGGCGGTGAGCCCGTCCCCTTCGTACCTGTACCGGCAGCGGGAACAGTCAGAACGTGACGCGGCAGCCTCCCGGCCCGCTTTCGATGCGGACCGCGGTCGGGGGCGCGAAATGCGTCCCGAGCACCCGGGTCGCGGTGTCAGCGTAGCGCTCGACGAACGCGCGCCGGGTGCGGACGGCCATCGCCGGGTCCCAGCACACCCGGGAGGGCCAGTCCGGCTCCGCGATGAGGAACGGGTGGTGGATGAGGTCGCCGGTGATGACCGCGTCCCCGTCCTCCGGCTCGCCGAGCACGAGGCTGCAGTGGCCGGGAGTGTGCCCGGGCGTCGGGAGAAGGCGCACCCCATCCTCGATCACGTGGTCGTTCTCGACCATCTCCGCAAGCCCCGCGTCGACGACGGGGAGCAGGCTGTCCTTCACCACCTCGGCCTGGATCTCTTCCTCGGTCTGCTTCCAGTGCTCCCACTCGGTGCGGTGGAAGAGGTACTTCGCGTTCGGGAAGGTGGGGACGAAGCGCCCGTTGTCGAGCCGGGTGTTCCAGCCGACGTGGTCCACGTGCATGTGGGTGCAGAAGACGTAGTCCACTTCCTCCGGGACCACCCCCGCCGCGGCGAGCCGCCCCGGGTAGTCGGTTTGCATCCGGTTCCAGACGGGCAAGCTCCGGTTGCGGTCGTTGCCGACGCAGGTGTCGACGAGGATCGTGTGGTGGGGGGTCCGCACCACGAAGCTGTGGATGCTGAGCCGCCACTTGAAGTCCTCGGCCGAGAAATGCGGCTGGAGCCAGTCCCGGTACGGCTCGAAGCGCTCGTTCTCGATCCCCGCGTAGAGATAGCGCGGACTCACCGTCCAGATCATCTCCTCCACCCGAGCGACCTCGAGATCGCCTATCCGGACGGGCGCCATTTCGGCCATCGGTGCGTTCATCGCAATGTCTTCCTTCAGTTCGACGGGGTGCGGGCGGAACGGTCCCGGAGCGATTCCCAGAATCCCCGGGGGGTGAGGACCTGGATCCCCTCCGCGCCGCTGGCCAGGAGAATGTCGCTGTCACCGGTTACAAGCACGTCCGCCTCTCCTTTCACCGCAGCGGCGACGATCCATCGATCATCAGGCTCGTTCTCCGGCCATGACGCGGGAGCGTCCGGTGTGACCACATCTCCGTGCTCACGGATGAACGCGACGATCTCGCGAACCCGGGGTAGCGGGGTCCGAAGCTTGTCCGTGAGGACCCGTTCGAGCTCTTCGAGCTCCGACTCGCCGACGAGAAGGTGATGCTCGGCAAGCACGGTCCGAAACACATCCTGGCAGATTCCCCGGGTTGCGAAGGCCGCCACCAGAACGTTGGTGTCCAGGAGAACCCTCACGAAATCGCGTCGAAGACATCCTCGTCGGTCAGCCAGCCGCGGGCCTCGGCAAACGGCGCGAGACGCTGCCTGAGGTCCTCGAAGCGGGCAATCGCGAGCTGCTGCCGCAACGCCTCGCGCACGAACTCGCTCTTGCCCTTGCCGGTTCGCGCCGTGATCTCGCGGAGCTCGGCATCGAGCTTATCGTCGATTCGGATGGTCAGGGTCGTCATGTAGTACAGCGTACTACATGCCCGTCGGTGGCCGCAAAGGCGGGCGACCCGTCGCTCGGTCCACGCTCACCTCGATCGCGCCGACCCTTGCGGCCGGAACGCGGGCTATCTGGCGGTATGCGACATGATTGGGCATGATGTCTTCCCGATCCGTGGCGACGCAGATGGCGGAGCCGCTTGGCTTTTCGGGCAACGGTCCGGGCGTTGCGACAATGGGAGCCACGAAACGTGATGGAAACGGGACCGCCGCTCCTGGAAGTGGAGAACGTCGAGAAGCGCTTCGGCGGCGTGCGGGCGCTGCAAGGGGCTTCACTGTCGATTGCGGAGGGCGAGACGGTCGCGCTCGTCGGCGACAACGGAGCCGGCAAGTCCACGCTGGTCAAGGCCGTCGCCGGGGTGCAACCGGCGGACAGCGGCACGATCCGATTGCGGGGACGGGAAGTGGCGATCCGCTCGGCAAAGGACGCCGGTGCGCTCGGCGTCGAGGTCCTCTACCAGGACCTGGCCCTCGCCAACACGCTCGACGTGGCGGCGAACGTGTTTCTCGGGGACGAGCCCCTGCGGCTGAAGCTCGGGTGGTTCTCGGTCCCCGACACGCGCCGGATGGATGCCGAGACCGCTGCCACCCTGGATCGGCTGCGCATCGACATTCCCAATCCGAAGCGGCCCGTGGCGAATCTCTCCGGTGGCCAGCGCCAAGCGGTGGCCATCGGGCGGACCATCCACCGGGGGCGCCGCGAGCTTCTCATTCTCGATGAGCCCACCGCGGCACTGGGCGTGGAGGAGGTGCGCAAGGTCCTGGCGCTCATCAAGAATCTGCGCGACGATGGTCAGACCATGATCATCGTCTCGCATGACCTGGAGCATGTCTTCCAGGTGTCCGATCGCATCGCGGTCATGCGCCAGGGCCGTGTTCAGGCCGTGGTACGCACCGGCGAGGTCACGAAGACCGACATCGTGCGCCTGATCGTCGGCGACATCGAGGATGCGGCGGCATGACCGCTCCGGCCGGTCCGACCCGGCGACGGGTCCACGGTGCGGGCGGTGCCTTGGAGCAGGCAATTGCCCTGCCGTTCTTCAACGTTGCCGTCGCGATCGTGATCCTCTATGCGGTGTTCACCGCCATCACCGGCGACACGTTCAACACGGCCAACAACCAGATCACGATCATGCGCGCCGCGGCGGTCTTCCTGATCCTCGGTGTCGGCCAGACCTTTGCCATGACCACGGGCGGGATCGACATTTCGACCGGCTCCATGATCGGTGTCGTCGGAGCGATCGTCGGTTCGGGGCTCGAGCTGGGCTGGATGGATCCGATTTACGCCATTCCGGCCGCGATTCTCGTCGGTGCCGTGCTCGGCGCGTTCAACGGCTTCAACATCACGGTGCTGGGCGTGCCGCCGCTGCTCGCCACGCTCGGTACGTTCGTCGCCTATCGCGGCTTCACCCAGCACTACATGGGGGTCAACCTCGTCACCGGATTGCCGGACGTGGTCGTGGCGGTGGGACGGTCGAGCGTTCTCGGCCTGCCGATCTCCGTCATCGTGGCCCTCGCGGTCGCGGTGCTGGGGTGGTTCGTCCTGAACCGCACGCTCTATGGTCGCTACATCACCGCGATCGGGTCGAATCCGAGTGCCGCCGAGGCGACGCGCATCAACGTGAAGGCCATCACCGCGTCGACCTACGTCATTCAGGGAGCGCTTGCCGGGGTTGCGGCGCTCGTGCTCATGGGCCGCCTCGACTCCGCTTCCGCGGCGATGGGCGAGGGCGTCGAGCTGCACGTGATTGCCGCCGTCGTTCTGGGCGGTACCTACCTCTTCGGCGGTCGCTCGACGATGATTGGAACGCTGCTCGGCGTCTATCTCATCGGCATGCTCGAGAACGGCCTGATCCAGACGGGAGCGGGATTCTTCGTGCAGCGCATCATCCTCGGTCTTCTGATCATCGCCGCCGTGGCGCTGCAGTTGCAGCAACGCAGGAGCGGGCCTGGCTAGTACCCTTGCACAGTGATTCTGATCGTTCGAAAATCAATCGGTTACGTGCCAGCATGGTCCCATCCACACCATCTCGGACGGTCAAAATCTCCGTGCAGAGGCACTAGCCGCTCCCGATGAACGTACGGATGACCAGAAACGTGAAAACGGGAGGACATTCCATGAGATAACCTTCGCGAAGGCTGCCCGGCCGCCGCCACTGCAGCAGCAGCAGCGCGACAGTGGACCTGGCCGGCGCAGTCGATGGAAGTACCGAGAACCGGAAACGAAACGGAGAGACATCATCATGAAACAGATCTTGCGAAGGTTACTTGTTGCGGCCGCAATCGTGACCACCGCCGCGACGACCGCGGTGGCCCAGGACAAGCCGCTGCGCATCGGGTTCGTGTCGCACCAGCACGACATCACCGACCTGTTCGGACAACTGGAGATTGGTTTCCGCGAAGCGCTCGATGCAAAGAGCATCAAGTACGAGCTTTTCCAGGCCGCGCCGACCGCTTCCAACCGCCACGACGAGATGCTCAACATCCTCGAGAACATGGCGAACCTGAACCTCGACTACATGGTGTTCGGGCCGTCCAGTCTCGAGCAGAACACGCCTGGCCTGGTCATGGTCGCCGACGCCGGGGTGAAGATCCTGATGGTCGACTACGAGCCGAAGGAAGGTTCCAGCTTTCCGTTCGAAGACGCGGTGCTGAATTGGTCGGTCTACAACCACGGTCAGATGGGCGAGGCCACCGGGCGCTGGATCGCCGAGCACCTGAAGTCGCAGGGCAAGAACAGCGCCGACGTCATCATGATCTGGGGTCCGATCGCCTCCGAGATCAGCCAGGACCGCGGAAACGGCGTGCTGAAGGGGATGGAGGAGGTGGACGGCTTTACCGCCAACATCATCTACGAGGGCTACGGCGACTTCCAGCGGGAGAAGGCCTATGCCGAGGTCGAACGCGCGTTGATCGCCTATCCCAGCGTCGAGGTCATCGTGGGGATGAACTCCGTCATGGCTCTGGGTTCCATGTCCGCGCTCGAGGCCGACGGCAAGCTCGACGACGTCCTCGTGACCGGGATGGGCGGGCAGCCGGACGAGCTGGAGATGGTGGCCCGCGGGAAGATCGGCGTTGCCGTTTCCCGCGATCCGCGCGACATGGGGGCGAACACCGCAAACGCCCTCATCATGCATCTCGAGGGGCGGGAGGAGGATATCCCCAAGGTCCTCTATACGGCTCTGCGGACCCTGGATTCGGTGGATTCGATCCGCAAGTGGGTTCCCAAGGCGATGCTCGACATCGACGCCAAGCTCGCCGAGTGACCTCGATGCGTTAGCGGCCCTCGTCAGCGGCCCTCGCTCCGTCGCGGACCGGAGCGAGGGCCGTTGCGGGCAGGTGCCGCCGACGCCGGCCGGGCGGTGCGCGGCCCGGCTACGGTGGCGACGAACGTGGCTCAGACCACCTGGCCACCGATCTCGCCGAGCACTACACGACGCCGGGCGCCCGCAAAGGCGACTGCCCCCGGCTCAGACGACCTCCACCTCGATCTCGCCGACCCCCGCGACGCGCCCGTGCAGCCGGTCGCCGCGCGCGACCGGGCCGACCCCGGACGGGGTGCCGGTGTAGATGACGTCGCCGGCCGCGAGGGTGAAGAGCCCCGACAGGTACGAGATGATCTCCGGCACCTTCCAGATGAGCTGGGCGAGGTCGCCGCGCTGGCGCTCCTCGCCGTTCACCTCGAGGGTGATGTCGCCCCGGTCCGGATGGCCGATGGCGGCGGCCGGGACGACGGCCGAGCATGGCGCCGCGTGCTCGAAGGCCTTGGCGACCTCCCAGGGCCGGCCCGCCTTCTTCGCGACCGCCTGGAGGTCGCGGCGGGTCATGTCGATCCCGACCGCGTAGCCGTAGACGTGCGAGAG